>CALHCI010000020.1 GCA_937931165.1 uncultured Granulosicoccaceae bacterium | reverse complement strand
GCTGGCCAGAAAAGCCACCGTAGTCGATAAAGCGAACTGTTTAAAATTCATAGACTTCCGGTACTCTCCGTCTTAATGCGCATAGTAAAACTCACAATACAAAGCCGCTCTATGCACGGAGAGTGCCCGACAAACCTGCTGAGAAGAACAGAACTTGCGGTGCTTCAAACATCAATGATGTAGTTCGCCAATAACTGCACTTTTAATTGACTGCAATTTCCCTGAATTGCGCAGGAAAGTGAATCTCGCGCTGTGAGAAATGCTAACCTCCAACATCAGCGCCTGCCAACTGACTACCACGCTCTGATGTGTTGAGCAATGAAGCTGTGTTAAGCAAGTCTTCTCATGCTAAAAGTTTTCGGCCCTCTATTTTTGGCCATCAACAAAAACGCAATAGGGCAATCATCCTTGCCGCATTGTCGCGTCCCGGGTATTCAAAGAAAATTTTTCTGCTGATATACTGCCCAAACCGGTACAGTGAATTTTTGTTTGACCTGATACTGATTCGCCTCATGGACAGGCCCCATTTCACATTAAATACAGGCCTTGTATGAACGTTCTACTCTGGATTGTCGGTACGTTATTAGTTGCAGTACTCTTCGGCACCATCATTCGCGAGATCTACAACGAATCAAGAAGATACCGACGCCGATCGAACCGAAACTCACAATAATCGCACCGCAGTGGATTCACCAGACAACATTCGCTTCAGCACGCACTATTAATGGTTTGGCACCAGCACGTAGTTGCCAACAAATGTCTTCTCGCCAAACTTTTTCTGTGCTTCAACAATTTCATCAAGCGTAAACGTTTGCGCAAGCAGTGGTTTGATTTCTCCGCGCTCTATGTACCGCACCAGGTTGGAAAACACCGGTTCATCCCAGGCGGTACATCCAATCAGCGTAAGATCCTTCAAATAGAAATCTCTGAAGTCAATGTTGACCATCGGCCCTGCAATCGCCCCTGACGTGCAATACCGGCCACCACGTGCAACAAGCTTTACAATTTGTCCGACACTGTCACCAGCGACATTATCAAACACCACATCAATACCGGACTCACCTGACACAGACATCAGATCCGCGCCGCGCGGTACCACCCGGTTTGCACCCAGAGCCCTCACAGCATCCATCTTTTCTGCGCCGACAACTGCGGTGACATGTGCACCGCGTCGCTTTGCCAACTGCACCACTGCCGAGCCCACCCCACCGGAAGCACCGGTAACCAGCACGCGATCCGCCGCAGAGACACCGGCCCGATGAATCATATTTTCTGCGGTTCCATAAGCACAGGGAATAGTCGCAAGTTCTGCATTACTCCATTCGCAATCAATAGGAAACACCTCACTTGCGGGCACTTTCACGTACTCGGCAAAAGCGCCATCAAAGTCAGACGCCATCCAGATATTTTCAAGTGAAGAAAATCCGGACTTGCGCATGCAGGCCCGAACCAGCACTCGTTGCCCGGTAACAAGACCATTCGATTCGGCACCAATCGCTACCACCTCACCGCAACAGTCGGTTCCCTGAATCATCGGAAACGGCGTTTTCTCATTCCATCCGCCATCGCTTACGTTATCCGGAAAGTTATCGGCCGATAGTTGTTCGGTACCAGTGGCGACTGAAGACGAATACCATCCGAGTCTGGTGTTGATCTCTGTATTGTTCATACCCGCAGCCAGTACTTTTAGCAACACTTCCGAAGGCGCAATTTCCGGCACAGGCACGTCGCGGTATTGTAATTGTTCATAGCCACCATTCCCAACGGTTACCACCGCCTTCATCAGAGGCTGACCCGGCTTACTATCGAACCGCGAAGGGGCATTATGGGTCAGGTAGGTTAAATCGCTCATTAATTACTCATCTGTGATAGCTGATAACCTATTATCTCACGTAAAACCTGTCTGCTCGAAGAGAGAGAAGCACGCTGTGAAGGTAACTACCGAATACGGCATCGGAACCATTGACCCCGGTATCACGTCACTTTACGTCGACAACCGCAATGGACTGCAATGCCATCTGTTGACAGCTGGTGAACCGGATAATCCCTGTGTGCTGTTGTTACATGGTTTTCCAGAGCTCGCATACCAGCAAATCTCACCCCACCCCGTAAACACTATCAATGGTACTACTCTACTCCAGAAGCAAACGACAACATGCACTTCTGTAGTCAGGGAATACATCACTTTCTACGTGCTTACTATCACTATAAAAGCGCCGACCGGGTAAACAACAAACCGCACCCGCTGCACTCTTGGGATGCGCAGCAACTCGCTAAGCTTCCGCCCTACTACATTATGCCAATGGACTCAGGCATGACAGAAACGGTTAACCCTGCAATGCCGGACCAACAATCCATAAACTCGGCAACATGGCTCACGGAGGCAGAACTTGCCGTATATGCAGGGGAATTCAGCCGCACCGGTTTTCAGGGCGGACTCAACTGGTACAGCTGTGTGACCAGTGGCAGGTTCTCTGAAGAGCTAAAAAAACACGGTGGTAAAACCATTGATATTCCCTCCATGTTTATTGCCGGCGCAGGTGACTGGGGCATATATCAAAAGCCCGGTGAGTTTGAAGCAATGCAACATACAGCATGCACAAATTTTACCGGAAGGTATCTGCTTAACGGAGCCGGACACTGGGTGCAGCAGGAACAACCGGAAACCGTGACCGGTACGCTGCTACAGTTTCTGAAAAACAATCAACAGAATAAGGCTGTTTTTACGACTTATACTGCAGATCAGCGATTATCAATACTATCGAGTCTGGTCAGGTAGCTAAGCGCAAGCAGCACAATAGATACACCACAAATAACAGACATTAGCCAGTACAGTTGCAGACCCATGCTATCAAAAAAGTGTCCGGAGACATAAGTAGTGATTGCCAATAGCGCAGTTGCAACCGTCGCAGACAACCCCTGCCCGCGTGCCGCATTTGCCTCCCCGACCCGCCTTGCGATAAACGAAGCAGTCGCTAGAAAGGTTAATCCAAAAGTCATCGCGTGCATCAGTTGTGCTGCATACAGCAACCAAAGGGGTGGTGACATGGCGAGAACTGCCCATCTTATTAGCCCGAACGCAGCAGCGATTAACAAGCACCCTCTGGCAGACAGGTTTTTGGTCAGTGATTTAAAACGCCACATCAGCAACACCTCTGCCACCACACCAATTGCGATTAACAGGCTGCCCGTTGTTTCTGAAATACCCTGCTGCTGCGTCCACAGCAAAATACCAAACGTGTAAACCACCGCATGAGAGGCCTGAATAAGAGACGCCGCAGCAATAGTAAGCAGGACACCCGACTGATAAAGCACCTTACCATCGACCAGTGGTTGTATGCCCTGTTTGGCAGCCCTGAGTGACCCGCCCACGGGTAGCCGCCACGACATCCACAATCGCAACAGGTTGCCAAGACACAGAATCGGAACAAACGCCACCATGCCGGCAATATCATAGACAAAGCCGCTTATAGCGAGCGCAATGGCAAAACCGATAGACCCGAACACACGCACTCGGGCAAAGTCTGAATCGCGCTGTTGCGTCATACTCAGCGCCGCGGCATCAGTTACCGGTATTTTGGCAAACATTAAAATACCGGTAAAAGTCCAGACCGCCAATATGACCCACGGGGCGAGCGGCCAGAACAGTAACAACTGCGCGACAAGAATAACAAGATTACAACCAATTATTGCGGTACGACGTTCCCGCAGAGAATCTGCCCACCGGCCAATTGGCACGGTGGTTAATACCATCACTATAGAGGGCGCTGCTGCGATAATACCAATCATTTTCGCATCGACGCCCTGGCTGTTGAGCCAGACTGCAAAGAACGGCCCGATCGACCCGATCGAAGCGAACAACGCTGCATAATAAATTGAAAATCGCCACTCAGGGCTCAGGTTCATCCGGTGTGCACGACGCTGGTTGTTATTCGTTAATAACCGATGGTGCCCAGTGCGAAGGCAAAGCTGCGCTGGATAGAAAAATCACAGCTGCACGACGGATACACCACCGCCGATTGTACACATAACATGTGTCGGGGGCAGTCGATAAAAGATCAGTTTTTACGTTCTAATTAACCGAAGCGCTGGTATACCGAGGTTGCAGGCAGGTAGGCAGGCCGGCACACGCCAGCCTGTCTGTTCTCGTTAGTGAATGTCCACACTATGCTTGAGTAACATGTGCCGTGGAAAACCATCACCAACACGCTTCTCGCTGCGTGGCACGACGAAGCGACTCTCGCACCAGCCTTCGCCTTGTCGCAATGCTGCTGCCTCACCAAGTTCGGATGCATGAAACCGGTCTATTTCAGCGGAGGGATCAAGAATGCTGTCGACAACAAACTTGGCTCTCGGCGCCACCAGCGCTGCAGCCAGGCGGTTGCGCTCTCCCCAGGCAACAACGTAGTCATCACAAGAGGGATCTTCGACAGTCGGGTTAGGAGCAAATCCCACATGCGACTCGGCGTTATAGTGATACTTCATCATGAACGCTTCGAAAAGCTCGGCAACATCTTCTCTGTTGGTCGAATAAGAGTAGAACGACGGCTTACCTTCAGCAGCCATCTGTGCACCCGCAAAGTCGGCCTGCACGGTACGCTGAAACTCGGTGGCCTCGTTATCAAAAAAGAACACACCAGCCAAACCATAAAGAAAAGACGGGTCGGCTGTCAGGTCCCGTCTGTCGTGCAGCTGTTCGGACACCCTCGTATCTTCGGTTGCGACCGCCGCATCCCACGGGGTCATATCACTCGTGAGTTCGCTAAATCGCCGTGGCTGAATGTAGTCGTTTGCATGTGCGAGTTCATGGTAAAGCAATGAGGCTAGTGACAATTCAATATCATCAACGGTACGTTCAGAATCACTGGTGAGTGACCAGTAGTACCAGGCGTACTCGTCTCCGACAGTAAATCGGGACAACCAATCAAATTGCAATGCAGAACCGAAGGCGTTTCTCGGATCATCGTTTGTCGCGATGGTTCTTTTCTCATCAACGCTCAACCACAAGTGCCGAGGATCAAGTCTTACCCGCCCTCTACTGGGACTGAAGCTGGACGGTCGAACCTCGCTGCCAATGACAATGACGGTCACTGGTCTGAACAATTGCAGCATATCTGCAGGCAGAATACGGAGCATCCGTTCAAAACGCACCCCCATCCAGTCGTGTGTGACCACGACCCTTTCCATCACATTCTCAACCGTTGGGGATGCATGTTGTTGTCCGAGATATGGCAACTCACCCAACGTACAAGGCGTTTGATAGGGGATGAGTGCACACTCCGCCAGAACTGCAGAGTAACGGGCATTCTGCACGTAAGGTTTGATTTCCTCGGTAGCAATAACGCGCTGATCTTCAGCTGGAATAATTTCACCCACAGGGGTTGGTTCCTGCACTGGTTCCTGCACTGGTTCCTGCACCACAACTACCGATCCGGGATCGTCCGGCTGCTCGTCAACACCAACGGCCTTATCTCCATTACCACAAGCACTGACAAACACACAAAGCGGTACCAATGACAGGCGAAACCCATACACAAGTGCTTTAAATTCCACAGCAAACCTCACAAACAAAACATTTTCGTCATGACATATTAACTAAAACACGTCAACTGTCAACGAGAACATGCTTTGTTTTTGAATTGATCGATTGGCTTTGTCAGACTTCGAGAACTGCGACAATTCGTCTGCAGCAGGACACTACTCACCACCTGAATTCTTTGAATATTCCCCTCGGAATCTTTAAAAATCCCCGGGCGTTTTACCCAGTTCAATAAATCGCTCCAGGTGATAATCAATATCGCCGAAACGGTGATCCGCCATGATTATGCGCCGTGCATACTTCCCAAGCTGATACTCGTCAGTCATACCAATACCACCGTGCAGTTGAATCGATTCTTCGGCAATAAGCTGCCCCACACGCCCGACCAGATTTTTCGCAGCACTGCCATGCAAATCCCGGGTAACCGGATCAGCATCAAGATGACCTGCAGCGAGGATGACGGCAGAGCGCGCCTGTTCAAGCTCAATTAACATATCGGCCACTCGATGCGACAGCGCCTGAAAGGTGGCCAGCGGACGTCCGAATTGCTGCCTGGTGCCAAGGTAATCAGTGGTCATTGACATCACCGTTTCCATGGCGCCCAGCGTATCGGCGCACTGTGCAACAACGGCCGCTGCAACGGCACTTTCTATCGCCGGCAACGCATCAGCAGACAAACAATCGGCACTGGAGACAGCAACGTTTTCAAAGGTCACTTCTGCAGCCTGACCGCCACCTGACATTTCATAGTAATACATACTTATGCCACTGCAATTAGCTGGCACAAGATATAACGCTATGCAATTGCGATCATCTGCTGCTTCATCACGCGCAGATACCAGCAAATACCCGGCACACCGTGCATTCACCACCACTGACTTCTGACCGTTGAGCACCTGTTGCTGCGCACGCTGCTCTATCGTTGTTTCTACATGACTTAACGCATAGCGTGATGCTGGCTCGGTGTGCGCAAAAGCAAGTTGCACTTCTCCGCTCACTATATCGGCAAGCAACTCACTGTGTGTCTCAGATGCAACTTCTGCAATCAGCCAACCACACAACAACGCAGAGTCAAGCACCGGATCAATCGTGGCAGCACGCCCAAGCTCTTCAAACACCACAGCAATATCAAAACCGCTGCCACCCAGTCCGCCATACTGTTCACTAAACAATGCAGCAAACACACCCTGCTCTGCTAATGGCTGCCACGCACTGCCTTGTGAAGACGCAAGCATGCGTCGCAGTGTATCCTGTAACATGCGTTGTTCATCGGTAAGTTCAAAATTCATCGACCGCCACCGAATGCCGTCTTGGCAATAATCTGTCGTTGAATTTCATTTGAACCACCGTAGATCGACAGCTTACGATTGTTAAAGTACTGCATACTGACGCGGCCATTGCGCACCGCATCAGGAATTTGCATGGAGTCTTCAAGCACCTCAGAGATAAACGGAACCGCGTGCGGGCCGACGGCGCGGCGCATCAGATCATTAATTGACTGACGGATCACAGTACCTTTTACCTTAAGCATTGAACTCTCAATTCCAGGCGCCTGACCAGCCGAAGCCCTTGATAAAATTCTCAGATTGGTGGTGGCCATTGCCATTAAATCAATCTCGATTTCAGCAAGCCGTGCTGCAAACAACGGGCTTTCGATCAATGGTTTTTCACCGGCGTATTCACTACGCGCCAGACGTTTTACGGCGGCAAGTCCAGCACGTGCAAAGCCGACACCGGCAATGTTGGTGCGCTCGTGTGTTAACAGATACTTGGCGTAAGTCCAGCCTTTGTTTTCTTCACCCACCAGATTCTCAACCGGTACCTGCACGTCGTTAAACCAGACTTCATTCACTTCGGCAGAACCATCAATTAGCACAATAGGCTTTACCTCTATACCGGGGGTGTTCATGTCTATCAGTAAAAATGAAATACCTTCCTGAGCCTTTACTTCACTGTCGGTGCGTACTAAGCAAAATATCATGTTGGCGTACTGACCGAGTGTGGTCCAGGTTTTCTGACCATTCACCACATAGTGATCACCGTGGCGTACCGCACGGGTGGCCAATGCTGCCAGATCTGATCCCGCACCCGGTTCTGAATAACCCTGACACCACCAGTCATCTCCATTCAGAATACGGGGCAACCAATAACTTTGTTGCTCCGGTGAGCCAAACTTCTGCAATACCGGCCCCAGCATCGTCAATCCAAACGGTACCACCCTGGGTGCATTAGCCAATGCACATTCTTCTTCAAAAATATGTCGCTGTACCGCTGTCCATTGTGCACCACCAAACTGCTTCGGCCAGTTTGGTGCTAACCAGCCACGTGCATGTAATGCTGCGTGCCAGTTTTCATAGTCAGTTTTTTCAAGCGGTAAAGCGAGCCTGACTTTTTCAGTTACTGACTCCTGGAGAGACGCGTTGAGAAAGGCGCGCACCTCATCTCGAAAGGCCAGATCGTCGTCACTGTAATGTAGTTGCATAAAGTAAGAGTCCGGATGATTAAGACCTGATAGCCCGTATTGTGTAATCTCAACAGTGATGCTGTAGTTAACAGGTCACTTACTGCGGATACGATATCACCGATAAATAGTGTGCAGGCAACTCGATCAATTTTTCAGGCCCATGTGGCGCGTCCGCATCAAAGATAAGACTGTCACCCGGCTCCAGCCGATAAATATCATCTCCATGCCGGTATTCCACAATGCCGGTTATCATATAGAGAAACTCGGTACCATCATGTTGAAATGTCGGAAATACATCTGACTCGGCCTGTAGGGTGATCAGATAGGGCTCCACGGTAACACCACTGGAGTTATTAACAATATGCCCTAACAACTGATACTGATGACCGGCACGGGTACCCACCCGATCAACCGCCAATCCGTCACCCGCTTTAACATGCATCACACCACGCATTTCTTCATAGCCTTTGAAAAACGCAGTAATCGGAACACGCAGCGCGTTGGCTACCGTCTGCAACGTTGTTAACGACGCCGATGTGGTGCCGTTTTCCAGTTTTGATAACATACCAATCGAAAGCTCTGTCTGTACCGCCAGCTCCGCAATGGTGACCGACTGGCTTTTTCGCAGCTGTCGCACTTCGCGGCCGATGGCGAGTTCCAGACTCTTCTCTTTCTTAAGCGGTGTTGCATGCGGGTCCTGAGTCAGTCTTGGCCTTGGTTTCGTCATCAGTTTCCTACCGTTCTCTGCGATATCAGTATACCGGTTAGTGCTCCAATATTTCACTGTAAGGAATATTATATTCACAATATTGAATTTTCTATATTGAGGTGTTAGCGTTGGCCGATACCTAATGCGCGCGGAGAGCATGGCATGTGTGGAATTGTCGGTTTATTTCTCAAAGATCAATCACTTCAACCGGAACTTGGCAGTTTGCTGTCAGACATGCTGGTGACGATGACAGATCGTGGCCCTGATAGTGCCGGTGTCGCGGTATACGGTGCTGAAGAAAACAATACGTTAAAAGTCACGCTGCAATCACTCGACCCGCAAACCGAATTTGCAGATTTACAGGAAGTACTCAGCAGCGAACTCGACTGCAAGGTCCCGGTACAGGTAATCGATACACACGCCATTGTTCGTGTGCCGGCTGATCGCATAGACGACTTTTCTGCCGCCATGCAAAAGCTAAAGCCATCACTGCGTATGATGAGCACCGGCAACTCGGTTGAAATCTATAAAGAAGTTGGCTTACCTGCAGATGTCATCGATCGCTTTTCAATCGATAAGCTGGCAGGCAGCCACGGCATCGGCCATACCCGCATGGCAACAGAATCTGCGGTAACCACACTGGGTGCTCACCCGTTCTCTACCGGCTACGATCAGTGCCTGGTACACAACGGCTCGCTCTCCAATCACAACATAAAACGCCGCGAGTTAATTCATGAAGGGCTTACGTTTGAAACCGAAAACGACACAGAAGTCGCGGCTGCCTATTTAACCCACAAACTGAATCAGGGATGCAGCCTCGGAGAAGCACTGGAAGCCGGCATCGATGATCTCGACGGTTTTTACACGTTTGTGGTTGGCACGCAAAACGGCTTTGGCGTACTGCGTGACCCTATCGCATGTAAGCCTGCTGTACTGGCAGAGACTGATCAATACGTTGCCTTTGGCAGTGAATACAGAGCGCTGGTTAATCTGCCAGATATCCAGTCTGCCAGGGTCTGGGAACCAGAGCCTGCAACCGTCTACTTTTGGGAGCACTAACATGCAGATCGATATCACTGACGGTGAAATTCGCAACCTGAATCAACAGTTACACGCGCAACCCGCCGACTCCACAACAAAATGCGAGGTACTCAACCCCAACGGCGCACACGCCATTGCTGTCGGGTTAAACGCACCGTTAAACGTTTCAATTAACGGCTCCACCGGTTATTACTGCGCAGGAATGAACAAACACGCCAATGTAGAAGTTCACGGTTCCGTCGGCCCCGGTGCGGCAGAAAACATGATGTCAGGCAGTCTGACCGTACACGGCGATGCCAGCCAATACGCAGGTGCCAGCGGCCACGGCGGCTTACTTAATATCAAAGGCAATGCATCTTCACGATGCGGTATCTCCATGAAAGGCATCAACATTGTGGTGCACGGCAACATCGGGCATATGTCGGCGTTTATGGCGCAGTCCGGAAATCTGGTAGTACTTGGCGATGCCGGAGACGCGCTTGGAGACTCTTTGTATGAAGCGCGCTTGTATGTGCGCGGCAACGTTAAAAGCCTTGGGGCAGACTGCATTGAAAAGCCAATGAAAGAAGAACATCTCACCGAGCTTACTGAACTGCTAAAGCAGGCAGGTGCAGATGCCACCGCAGATCAGTTCAAACGCTACGGATCAGCACGCGAGCTCTATCATTTTAATATTGATAACGCATCAGCCTACTAGCCGACCTTGCTAAAACAAACGCTGCCACGCACAACCTGTCGTCGCTCAAACCAACAGAGTAATCCAAGTAAAAGCCATGGATAAGACACCCAACACTACTCCAAGACAATCATCAACCTTCGATGATTACACGCTGTCCGAAATCAGAAGGGCGGCGGCTACCGGCATCTACGATATACGTGGCGGTGGTGCTAAAAGAAAATTACCGCACTTTGACGATCTTTTGTTTCTGGGCGCGTCAATGTCACGCTACCCGTTAGAAGGCTATCGTGAAAAGTGCACCACCAACGTGGTACTGGGCACTCGCTATGCAAAGAAACCCATCACGCTGGACATTCCGATCACCATCGCAGGCATGAGCTTTGGGTCGCTTTCAGGACCTGCCAAAGAATCACTCGGGCGTGGCGCCTCCATGGCTGGCACCAGCACCACAACCGGTGACGGCGGCATGACTGAAGAAGAACGCGGACACTCCAAAACACTGGTTTATCAGTACCTGCCTTCACGCTATGGCATGAACCCCGACGATCTGCGCCGAGCAGATGCCGTTGAAATGGTTGTCGGGCAAGGTGCGAAGCCTGGTGGTGGTGGCATGTTATTAGGGCAGAAAATTTCCGACAGAGTTGCCTCCATGCGCAATCTTCCGGCGGGTATCGACCAACGCTCGGCGTGCCGTCACCCGGACTGGACCGGCCCCGATGATCTTGAAATTAAAATACTGGAGCTACGCGAAATCACTGACTGGCAGATACCGGTATTTGTCAAAGTCGGTGGTGCACGCCCCTACTACGATGTTGCACTTGCGGTGAAGTCCGGTGCCGATGTTATCGTGCTCGATGGCATGCAGGGCGGCACTGCGGCAACGCAGGAAGTGTTTATCGAACATGTCGGGCAACCTACCCTTGCCTGCATAAGACCCGCTGTACAAGCGCTGCAGGATTTAGGTATGCACCGCAAAGTACAGTTGATCATCTCTGGCGGTATACGCAACGGGGCAGATGTAGCCAAGGCGCTGGCACTTGGCGCTGATGCGGTGTCTATTGGAACAGCAGCACTGGTTGCCATTGGTGATAACGACCCGCGCTGGGCAGAAGAATATGAAGCATTGGGCAGTGCTGCCGGGTGCTACGATGACTGGCACGAAGGACAGGACCCGGCAGGTATTACCACCCAGGATCCGGAGCTGATGAAAAGGCTCGACCCGGAAATCGCCGGGCGCAGACTGGCAAACTATTTAAATGTACTGACGCTCGAGGCACAAACCATTGCACGTGCCTGCGGCAAAAACAACATTCATAATCTGGAACCGGAAGACCTTTGTGCACTCACCGTTGAAGCGGCAGCTATGGCTGGTGTGCCGTTAGCCGGGACTCAGTGGGTGCCGGGGCAACAAACCTACACCTGACAAGCAGGCTTACCAAATTCAGCTTTATCAGACAATGCCGGAAGAACCCGCCGCCACTTCCGGCCGTTGTTCTGCAACATGCTGTCGATAGCCCGATTTGCGATAAGCCGCCACCGGGTTAATCGCATTGCCCTTTTGCAGACGACCCATAGCGAGAATCGGTTCCACATCTGTTCTGAATGCTTCTTTTAACACCTGTGCAGCCATCAGGACATCGTTGCCCTGCTGAAAATCTGCCAGCGCCTTACGGTCTACCAGCAAAGCTTGCGCATAAGCGCGCTGTACCTCCATTGCACTTTGCATCAGGCTTTCGATCGGGTCGGTGACGTTATGCGACTGATCAAGCATGTGCGCAAGATTCTTGTCCAGCTTACCACGCACATCAGCGTCAACCAGTTCATTGAATATTAAAAACAATCGAAACGGATCAATCGCGGCGGTATCAAGATCATCATCACCGTATTTACTGTCATTAAAGTGAAAACCGCCAAGCTTCTGAAACTGCACCAGTCTGGCAACAATCATCTCAATGTTCACGTTGGGTGCGTGATGACCCAGATCCACCAGACAGTAAGCGCGATCACCCAGCGTCTGGGCAATCAGATAGTTAGTTCCCCAGTCCTGCACCACAGTAGAGTAAAATGCAGGCTCATAAATTTTGTGCTCTGTGTATAAACGCCAGTCTGCAGGCAGGCTGTTATAGATAGTCTGCGCAGACTCAAGGTAACGTTCAAACTGACTGGTCAGGTTGGTCTGACCGGGAAAATTCGAACCATCACCCACCCATACAGTCAGCGCATTGGAACCAATCGCCACGCCTAACTCAATACACGCCAGATTGTGTTCAATCGCCTGCTGCCTTGTTGCGGCATTAGTATGTGATAACGAACCAAACTTATAAGAATACGTTTGCTGCTGCTGATCCTGAAACGTATTAGAGTTCATCGCATCGAAGCGCAGGCCGTGCTGTTGCGCTTTGGCACGCAGGTCATCCGCACTGGCAATATCCCATGGAATATGCAGAGATACGGATGGCGTCGCACCGGTTAACCGGTTAATCACACCACAGTCATCAAGCTTGTCAAAAATATCCCGTGGCTCTCCCATCCCCGGAAAACGCGCAAACCGGGTACCACCGGTGCCGACTCCCCAGGACGGCACTGCCACACCAAAGGCTGCCACCTTGTCAGTGATGGCTTGAATATCAACCCCGCGTCGTGATAATCGTTCACCCAGCGCTTCATAGTCTGTGGTGGCATTAGCCTTTAACGCTTCGTTTTCACTATGAATCAGGCTGTCAGAAATATTATTCATGGCTTATCTAACGAGTAAAAGATTGCACGTTACCGGCATCAACATTAATGATATTACCGGTAGACTTGGCCGAAGCATCACAGGCAAAGAAGTAACAGGCCTCTGCCACATCTTCAGGAAACACTGATCGTTTTAACAAAGAACGTTCACGGTAATGCGCTTCGAGTTCGTCAGTCTCTTTTCCATAAGCATCGGCTCGCTCCTGCAGCCAGTCACCGGACCAGATTTTTGACCCTCTTAATACTGCATCGGGGTTTACCACATTAACGCGAATACCGTTTGGTGCCCCTTCCAGTGCAAGGCAACGCGCCAGGTGTATCTCTGATGCTTTTGCTGTGCAGTACGCGCTGGCACCCGGTGATGCTGCCAAACCGTTTTTCGATGCAATAAAAATGATAGAACCACCAACATTCTGTGTTTGCATTATCTTAAAGGCAGCACGTGATACCAGAAAATAGCCTGTGGATAGTATCGACATGTTTTTATCCCACAGTTCAAGTGTTGTCTCTGCAATTGGCGCTGAGGAGGCGATACCCGCGTTGGACACCAGTATGTCTATACCGCCATAGCGTAATGTAGCCGACTCAAATGCCAGCTCAACCGAGGCTTCATCAGTTACATCCATGATCACACTGTGTACAACATCTGCAGAGTAGGCTTCGCTCAACTCTGTAGCGGTTTTGGCAAGGGAGTCGGCATCAATGTCTGCAAGTACAACACAAGCGCCCTCACGAAGAAAACGCTCCGCCGCTGCTGAACCTATACCACCCGCACCACCGGTGACAAAAGCAACCTGCCCCGCCAGCGATTTGGGCTTTGGAAGCCGTTGCAATTTGGCTTCTTCAAGCAACCAGTATTCAATATCAAAGGCTTCCTTTTCAGGCAACCCTGTGTATGTCGACACCGACGATGCCCCGCGCATCACATTAATGGCGTTAGTATAAAATTCAGCAGACACTCTGGCAGTGGCTTTATCTTTTGCAAACGTGATCATGCCAACACCCGGCACCAGATACACTACCGCATTGGGGTCTCTAACGGGTGGTGAGTCTGCCTCTTTGTTTCTATTGTAATAGGCCTGATAGTCCTGCCGATAATCAGCAACAGACTGACTTAACGAGGCAAGTGTGCCATCAGTATCTGGTTGCGCCGGGTTAAAATCCACCACTAAAGGTCGGATTTTGGTTCTTAAAAAATGATCCGGGCAACTGGTACCCAATGCTGCCAGACTGTTCATGTTATTAGAGTTAACAAACTCGAGTACCACCGGACTATCATCAAAATGCCCGACCATCAGTTGTTGCTCACTGACCATGGCACGAATCGATACCATTAGACTATTGGCAATATTTTTCCTTTCAGCAGCAGGCAGCGACACCACCTTTTCGCCACCAAATACAGTATTTGAACTGACGCGGCTGTCAAACCAGGCAATCGCCTTGTTAATGATATCGAGTGATAGCTGGTAGCACTCGTGGGCGGTATCAGCCCACGTAAACAAGCCGTGGCTCCCGAGCACCACACCTTTCGCTTCGGGATACTCCAGACAAAACTTCTCAAGCCACAATCCGAGTTCATAGCCTGGGCGCTTCCATGGCAGCCAGCCAATGTCGTTACCGTAAATCTCACGGGTCAGCGCTTCGCCATTCTCGGCTGCTGCAATCGCAATGACTGCATCCGGGTGCATATGGTCAACATGTTTACGCGGTACATAGGCATGCAACGGCGTATCAATAGATGCTGCGCGAGGGTTCAGATTGTACGTACAGTGCGGCAGGTAACCGACCATCTCATCTTCATAGTCCACACCGCGATAAACGTTTTTAAGCGCATTGAGTTTATCCATATACAACGTGGAGAAACCGTCCATATTGATGGTGCCGACATCACCGCCGGAGCCTTTTACCCAAAGTACCTCGATATCTTCACCGGTAATCGGATCGTTCTCCATGACCTTTGCAGACGTGTTGCCACCACCGAAGTTGGTAATGCGTTTGTCCGAGCCAAGCAGGTTGGAGCGATACAACAACAATTCAGACTCGCTCTTACCGTGTGCGACAGATTTGTCCCACAAGTTGTCTAACAGGCCAGCGGAATTTGTGGCTGCCATATTTCCTCCGGGCGCATCCCCGCCCTTTCATCACCTTGTGTTAAAGATGAACTTTATCTGTTTGATTGTCAATCATATTCAATCACACCCAATCATTTACAATCGATTTTGATCAGATTTGATTGACATTGATGTTTGCAGGTGGGATTCTACCGGCTGAGGAAAATCACGAATGCATGAAAAAGAAAGACACAAGGTAATTCTCGCAGCGGTCGAAAGCAGGCCGGTAGTAACGGTGAGTGAACTCGTGTCTATGACATCCACTTCAGAGGCGACCATCCGCCGGGACATCGCAACACTGCACCTGGCCAAACAGGTACGCCGTGTCAGAGGTGGCGTAGAATCCATCACACCACCGCAAGTCACCGGACTTGCCGGCAGACCGTTAAGCGTTAACAAAGGCATTAATGCCGCACAGAAACAGGCAATCGCCAGTGCTGCAGCAGATCTTTGTGAAGACGGTGAATCAATTATTATTAATGGCGGTTCAACCACTTTTAATATGGTGCACCCGCTTACCGGCAGACGCTTGCAGATACTGACTAACTCAATGCCTATTGCGCAGTACCTCTTATACAACTCTAAAAACACCATCACTATCCCGGGCGGAACTATCTACCGCGAGCAGGATATTATCTTAAGCCCGTTTGAAAATGATATATCGCGCCACTTTCATGCACGCAGAATGTTCATGGGTGCACAGGCCATTGGCCCGCTGGGCATCATGGAAGCGGACCCACTGGTCATTCAGGCAGAGAAACGCCTGATGGAACAAACCGATGAGCTGGTTGTGCTGGCAGACTCTTCCAAGTTCGATAAGCGATCAGGCCTGATCATAACCTCACTTGATCGTGTACATACCGTTATCACCGATGAAAATATATCTGACAGCGCAGCTGCCATGCTGGAGAACGCCGAGATTAATGTCATCGCAGCACCCCTGAATTCGACCGTGTCGAAGCAATCGTCCTGACTGCATTTGGTCAGGGCTTACACTTAAAGGTATTTCCGGAGGAAACCATGAAATTACTAAAAAAGGTACTCGTCACAGCCGCGGTCACCGCACTGATGACAACGACAGCACAGGCGGAGACAAAACGCATCGCACTGGTGGTTAAAGCACTGGGTATCGGTTTCTTTGAAGCTGCAGCCAAAGGCGGTGAAGAAGCAGCCGGTGAGATTGGCGATGTAGAGCTCATCTATACCGGCCCCACCGACACCACAGCCGAGGGTCAGATAGAAGTCATCAACTCTCTTATTGCTCAAAAAGTCGACGCCATTGCGGTTTCTGCCAATGATCAGGATGCACTGGTACCCGCCCTTAAAAAAGCCATGCAACGCGGCATTAAGGTGATTTCATGGGATTCCGGCGTCGCTGCAGATGGCCGAATGCTGCACCTTAATCCGTCATCCAATGCATTGATCGGCAATATGATAGTCAAGCTTGCCGCAGACCATCTGCCCGATGGTGGTGATGTTGCGGTACTGTCTGCCTCTGCCACCGCCACTAACCAGAACATCTGGATTGAAGAGATGAATAAGGTCACTGATCAGTACAACGGTATTAACGTGGTAGCAACCGTGTACGGTGATGACCTTGCAGACAAATCCTATCGTGAGGCAGAAGGCTTAATGAAATCTCACGCGGATTTAAAAGCGATCATTGCACCCACTTCAGTCGGTATTGTTGCAGCAGCACAGGCCGTGTCTGATGCAGGCAAAGCCGGTGAGATCAATGTGACCGGTCTTGGTCTGCCTTCAGAGATGGCAGGACATATTGAATCCGGCGCTTCTAAATCATTTGCGATATGGAATCCAATCGATCTTGGCTACTCTGCCGTGATGCTGGCCAACTCACTGATTGATGGTATCGAGGCCGCGCCGGGTGCCGAGATTCCGATGGGGCGCATGGGAACACTAACGCTTGATGATAACAGCGAAGGCGCGATGGCAGATCCGTTTGTATACGACGCGTCCAACATCGACGACTTTAAAGATATCTTCTAGCGGGTTAGCTGGTTCGAGCCAAGGCGGAACCCCTCCCCGGCGCTTAGACGCCGGGGAGTGTCTGCGTCATTAGAAGTACTCGTTTCAAATCACACAACTCAAACCGTCCGCGAACAACATGACCCTTAATCAATCAGCATCAGCGTTGTCGCAACCACAGCCGGTAATGGCTATCTCCAATGTCAGTAAATCATTCCCGGGCGTTAAAGCACTAAATCAGGTTTCACTGGAACTCTACGCTGGAGAAGTCACTGCACTGATTGGTGAAAACGGTGCGGGCAAGTCCACGATGGTGAAAGTACTGACCGGTATTTACCAGCCCGACGAAGGTGAGATTCAACTCAACGGCGTTAAAACAACTTTTCACTCCGCACATGCCGCAGCAAACGCAGGCATTACCGCTATCCATCAGGAAACCGTACTTTTTGACGAACTCAGTGTCGCAGAGAATATATTCCTTGGTAACGCTCCTAAGGGACGCTTCGGGCTGATCAGTACCAGCACCATGCGGCAACAGGCAAGGGCCTTGCTGCAACGAGTCAATGCAAACATTAACCCGGACACCCCGCTGCGTGAACTGGGTATTGCAAACAAACATCTGGTGGCGGTGGCCAGAGCTCTGTCGGTAGACTCGAAGGTGGTCATTATGGATGAACCGACTGCCGCGCTGTCACTGAAAGAAATTGAAGAACTCTACACCCTCATCAATCAACTGAAGCAGGAAGGCAAAGCCATTCTGTTTATCAGTCACAAGTTCGAAGAAATCTTTGCCATTGCAGATCGCTACGCGGTATACCGTGACGGAGAGATGGCAGGCAGCGGGCATATCGACACAGCCAGCCAGCAGGAACTCGTCAACATGATGGTTGGCAGACCGGTTGACCAGGTGTTTCCACCACGGCAGCCAACGCATGGCAAAGCGTTATTGCGCGTTGAAGGTTATAGCCACCCGACCGAGTTTGCGAACATCAGCTTCACCCTGAAGCAAGGGGAGATACTGGGTTTTTACGGATTGGTCGGTGCCGGACGTACCGAGTTTATGCAATCCCTGTTCGGCATTACCAAACATACCGCAGGTAAAGTCTTTATTGATGCTGAAGAAATAGAAATCAACACCCCCGGACAGGCCATTGCCAGAGGGATTGTCTATGTGCCGGAAGACCGCGGGCACCATGGCACCATCAGCAATACCCCGATATTCCACAATGTGTCGCTACCTTCACTTGGTAAAACGCTGAAACGAAAACTACTCAACCCGCCTGCAGAACTGTCGCTTACCCGCACATTCACTGAAAGACTCGAATTGCGAGCAGCAGCGCTTGATCAACAGGTCAACAAACTTTCCGGCGGCAACCAACAGAAGGTCGTCATTTCAAAATGGCTGGCCACAGAGCCGCGAATTATTATTCTTGATGAACCGACCAAAGGTATTGATATCGGTTCGAAGGCGGCCGTACATCAGTTTACTGCGGAGCTGGCAGCCAAAGGCATGGCAGTGATTCTGGTGTCTTCAGAAATACCCGAAATCATTGGTATGTCTGATCGCACGATTGTCATGCGTGACGGCCGTATTTGTGCCGAGCTTTCAAAACCGGAAATGACACCGGAAGCACTGGTACAGGCAGCCGCAGGAATCACTCACGCCTGATGTTAATACGAGCACTAAAATCCCGCGAGATGATTTTGGCATTGGCGATTGCCATATTAATTGGCCTGATTGCAATGCAGTTTCCAGGCTTTATTGCACCAGACAATCTTGCAGACGCGTTTAACGATACGTCACCGCTAATCATTCTCGCACTGGGGCAGATGATCGTTATTCTGACACGCTGCATTGATCTGTCGGTAGCCGCCAACCTCGCGCTTACCGGTATGCTGGTCGCCATGATCAACACGCAGTTCCCTGCTTTGCCAATACCGGTACTGATCACCATCGCCATTGCAGCCGGTACCGTGATGGGTGCAATCAACGGCTTGCTGACCTGGAAACTCGACATACCGCCTATTGTGGTCACGCTTGGCACAATGACTATTTACCGCGGCCTGATATTTTTGCTGTCAGAGGGGCAATGGATCAACGCTCACGAAATGAGTGACTCGTTTAAAGCACTACCCAGACACGAGTTCCTGAGCCTGCCGCTGCTGTCATGGATTGCCATCGCCATCACATTAGCATTTATTGTATTGGTCGCACGCACACCGTTAGGCAGAGCGTTCTATGCGGTGGGTGGTAACCCAAACGCTGCAGTCTACGCAGGCATTGACGTCGGACGAACACAGTTTTTAGCGTTTACACTTTGCGGTGCACTGGCAGGCTTAACCGGTTACCTGTGGGTATCACGATACGCGGTTGCCTATGTCGATATCGCCGGCGGTTTTGAGCTTGATGTGGTTGCCGCCTGCGTGATCGGTGGCATTTCCATAGCCGGTGGTGTTGGTACCGTTATCGGTGCTTTCCTCGGGGCGATATTTCTGGGTGTTATAAAAAACGCATTACCGGTTATCGGCATTTCGCCTTTTGCACAACTCGCTATATCGGGTGCCGCCATCATTATAGCGGTGGCCTTTAATGCCAGATCAAGTCGCCGCAAAGGCCGGTTGATTTTAAAGCATGAGGAGGCAGTGGGATGAGCAGTCAGACAGAAACTAACCTGCCAACTATTCCGGACCATCTTAAGCCCCGGTGGTATCGCCTTGTCGCCAGCTGGGAAAGCATGCTGCTGGTGGTAGCTGTAGTGATTTTTATCATTAACAGCTTCGCGTCACCGTATTTTCTAGACCCGTGGAACCTGTCTGACGCCACATTTAATTTTACCGAAAAAGCCCTGATTGCTTTTGCCATGGCATTGCTAATCATTTCAGGGGAGATTGATCTTTCCGTCGCTTCTATCATTGCGCTGGTTTCAACGGCAATCGGATTTGCGGCACAGCTCGGGGCCGGTGTTCCGATGTTAGTGGTCATCGGTATCACAGTTGGATTGTTGTGTGGCGCTTTCAATGGATTGCTGGTCACCGGGTTAGGGCTGCCTTCGATTGTCGTGACCATTGGTACGATGAGCCTGTTCCGCGGCATTTCGTACATGGTGCTTGGTGATCAGGCTTATACCGACTACCCGGCCGAACTCTCCTACTTCGGGCAAGGGTATGTCTGGTGGGTTATTTCTTTTGAACTGCTGTTGTTTCTGGTTACCGCCATCATTTTCGGCGTGCTATTGCACAAAACATCATTTGGCAGGGCCGTCACCATCATAGGTAATAACGCCACTGGTGCACTCTTTTCGGGCATTCGCGTAGGTCGCGTAAAGTTTATACTTTTCCTGTTAACCGGCCTCATGTCTGCCATTGCTGCGATCTGTCTGACTTCAAGGCTTGGCTCTACCAGACCTTCCATTGCTTTTGGCTGGGAGCTTGAGATCATTACCATTGTGGTGCTTGGTGGTGTCAATATCCTTGGTGGTTCCGGCAGCATCGCCGGTGTTTTTATAGCATCGTTCGTGCTGGGGATGGTGACCTTCGGATTCGGCCTGTTGAATGTACCGGGCATCGTGATGTCTATATTTGTTGGACTATTACTGATCTCGGTAATCGCGCTGCCAAGACTATGGACAAAGTACTCAGGCAATAAATAATGGATGAAGTATTCGCAGAGAGGTTTACCGATGGAAAAATTTGCATTTAAAATGTATCTGAATGAAGGAAAACTACAGGAATACAAAAAACGGCATGATGACATCTGGCCCGAGCTTGTTGAATTACTCAGGCAGGCGGGTGTTTCTGACTACTCTATTTTTCTGGATGAAGAAACCAACACGTTATTCGGCGTGCTGTGGCGCACCAGCGACCACGCAATGGACAATCTGCCACTGCAACCCGTTATGCAAAAATGGTGGGCGCATATGTCAGACATCATGCGCACCAATCCTAACAACGAACCCGTTGCCATACCGTTAACGCCTGTATTTCACATGGACTAACTTATGCACCACGTTGCCGTGATAGACATAGGAAAAACCAACGCAAAGCTTGCCATAGTAGATGCAACTCAGCGGCGTGAGATAGATGTTGTCACTACACCCAACATGCTCGTTCAGGGCCCGCCCTACCCTCACTTTGACGTCCCGGCCATCTGGCAATTTATAGTAAACAATCTGAAAAGCTTTGCGAATAAGTATGAAATCAAGGCGATCACTGTCACCACACATGGTGCCTGCGTGGTGCTACTTGATGAACAAGGCAACCTCGCAACGCCGGTACTCGATTACGAACACAGCGGGCCGGACGAATGCAGAACAGCCTACGAAACAATACGACCACCGTTCTATATCACCGGCTCACCACCACTGGCAGGCGGCCTGAATGTCGGCGCGCAAATCTACTGGTTATATCAAGAGCAGCCGCAACTGCAGCACAAAGTACACAGTATTGTGATGTACCCGCAGTACTGGACTTATCTGCTATGCGGTGTTCTGGCCAACGAACCAACCTCACTCGGTGCACATACCGATTTATGGATTCCCGCAGAAGGTTGTCTTTCAGCGCTTGCAGATCGGTTAAACATCACAAATAAAATCGCGACACCCGTGCCATCGACCAGTGTACTCGGCACCGTCACTACAGACGTCTCACACGCAACAGGGCTACCGGCAGACACGCCGGTTTATTGTGGAATACATGATTCAAACGCCTCGCTTTATACACATTTAACCAGTCTACAACCACCTTTCTCTGTCGTGTCAACCGGCACCTGGGTCGTTTGCATGACTGCCGGCAGCAACACCACCAATCTCGATGAAACACGTGACACACTGATCAATGTAAGCGTGGCAGGCACCCCGGTACCGTCGGCGAAGTTCATGGGCGGCAGAGAGTACGATTACCTGTCTACCACCTACCACGCCACACCAACTTCAAAAGTCATCGCAGGCGTACTGCAAAAACATGCATTCGTTCTGCCGTCAGTGGAATCCTCTACCGGCCCGTTTCCTCGTTGCGACTACCAGTGGACCTTCGACCCGGATCTGTTATCTGCCGAAGAGCGGTATAACGTGATTTCCTTCTATTTGGCGCTAATGACAACAACCTGCCTTAACCTTTGTGACTCAACCGGCCCCATCATCGTGGAAGGACCATTCACTAAAAACATACCGTATTGCGCCATGTTGCAGGCCGCCACTGACCGTGAGGTCTCCGGTGATACCAGTGGTTCAACCGGCACCAGTATCGGCGCGGCAATTCTGGCGTATCCGGCACCAGCTAATTTCAGCGGTCAATACCGATCACTGACCGACCGATTCGACCGCACTTTACTCAAAGCCTACAGTGAACAATGGCAGGCGCGAACGTTGGCACATACCGCGCAAACCTGACTGCTTCACACGCTGGCACTGCCATGCATAGCCTGCAATCTATTACGGATTTAAAATCATATCAGCGCCCTTTTCTCCGATCATAATCGACGCTGCACAGGTATTTGAAGAAGTCACGGTTGGCATGATGGAAGCATCAATCACACGAATACCGTTGAGGCCGTGAACTTTTAAGTCAGCACCAACCACAGCCTTTGTATCAGATGCAGGCCCCATCTTGCAGGTACCCACGAGATGATACCCGGTGTTGCCGGTGTCACGAGCGTACTGCAGAATCTCATCATCTGATTGCACAGAATCTCCAGGCATTTCTTCGTTGTGGTAAACCGCCTTAAATTGTTCCGCCTGTATAAACCGCCGCGCCAGCTTAACGCCGTTAACAGCGACTTGCTGATCACGCTCATCAACCAGATAGTTGGGCTGTACTACCGGCTTTGCATGAACATCTGCCGAGGTAATTTTAATATAGCCTGAACTGTACGGACGTTGTTGCGTGAAGCCACAGGTAATCGCAGGGAACCTGTCCAGTTCATACACACGCCCCGGCCGATAACTGCCATGGCTAAACACAAACTGCAAATCCGGCTGCACACCGGAGGCATCATGCCCCGCCAGCACTGACTCAGAGTGCAAAAACGCATAAGCAATAGAAGGGCTCCACGCAAGGATACTCGGCTTACCGGTGAACCACCGCAATATCTCTCTGCCCAGACTTAACCCTCTGCTTTGTGAATTTAACGAATCAACGCCCGCCTGCAATCGAGCGGCCAGCCGAACAAAGTAGTGATCCTGAAAGTTATCACCAACACCGGGTAAATCATGTACGACCGGAATACCCAGTGATTGCAAGTGATCCCCGCTGCCAACCCCCGAACGCTGTAACAACGTGGTGCTGTTCACGGTACCACCGCAGACCAGAACCTCTTTGTTGCAACGAACAACAGAGACCTCACCGTCCCGTTCAATTTCAACGCCACTGGCCTTACCTTGCGAAAACCGGATACGGGTCGCCAGCGTGTTATTCCGGACTTCAACCAAACCAGAACGTACTACCGGTTTCAGGTATCTGTCGGCAACATTTTCACGCCTGCCCCGGTGAATAAACCGCTGATAATACCCGGTGCCAAACTGTGAATCGGCGTTGTAGTCATTGTTTTTCGGGGCGCCGGTCAGTGCAGAAACGGCGTTGATAAAGTGATCACACAGCGGATGCTGCTGATCAGGGTCGCTAATGCGTATTGGACCACTGGAGCCCCTGTATTGTGAATCAACACCTTCACGCGTTTCTGCTTTTCTAAAAAACGGTAACACCTCGCGGTGCGACCAGCCCGGATTACCAAGCGACGCCCAGTGGTCAAAATCCTGCGACTGACCACGATTATAGATAAGCCCGTTGATTGATGTGGACCCACCCAGAATCTTTCCCTGCGGCAGATAAACACTGCGCCCACCGGTGTTGCCACCCGCCACACTCTCAAACTGCCACATCATCTCAGGCTTACGGAGATTTTTCACGAACCCTGCAGGCACATTAACCATCAGTTTATTATTGCTGCCACCGGCCTCAATAACACAAACCGACCCCGCACCGGCCTCAGCCAGCCGAGAAGCCACAACCGACCCCGCCGCACCACTGCCGATAATCACATAATCATAAGTGTCTGGCACCGGCTTCCCCCAGGGTTAAACATTATTGTTTGAGGATACCTGAAGAGGAAAGTACGTGCAGACTGTGATTCCCCAGGGAATGCCCACCCAAAAAAGACAGGCAGGCATCAATGGGGTTTGCAACGCAGGAGACCACCCGATATACAGTCGTGCCTGGCACAAAGAGCGGATTTCCGCGAAAATTTCTTTTCACTGTAGACACCCATTTTTCACTGTAGACACCCATCGTTAAATTTCCTCTTTACCGTAGACACCCATCGTAAAATAAACGCAAATATTCCAGGCGCAGATAAATTTATACAAAAACACCCGCGTTACCACACTAATCTAAGTTCGTTAGTACAAAAATACCCCTCTTAAATTGCCCCTACGCACACAACCAGCAACCAGTGGCGTTGCCAACGCCCAGCAGCCCACGCTTCACTCTACGAAGTCATACGCATTCCACAAGCTCGTTTCTCATTGTCAAACGTCAGGTAAACAACGAAACGCACGCCGATAAATTCGGCCTTCGTTTCTTTTTAAACTTTTCGCATGCCTCCTCCAACGAATGCAGCGAACCGACCAGACCTTTGAATTTACTCTCAAAGTGACTGCACAGGTATATCCAGTGTTCAGGGGAAATTGAAAGCCGCTGCAGTATCGGACTGGCGTGCTCCCTGATCGCACCGGTTTTACCTTCCTTTATCTGCCTGCCCGTCCAGTCGACCAGCTCCAAATAGTCGATTACGCTGAGCGGAATACCTTTTTGACTACAGGCACTCACATTGCCTAAGAACGGGTACAAGTCGAGTGGTTGGCACCCGTTCCCACGCTGGTTTTCAGTCCCGTCTATCGAGTTGGGCTCTGCAGCGCATTTTTCCCAACAATCGATTCTACGCTTAATGCTTGTGTGAGCTGATGTTTTCGGACTGTGTACGATTCCAGCACGCACTGGATTCAAGTCGACATATGCCATGCAACTCAGCAGGGCCTGGTCATCCAGCAATGCCTGACACTTGAACCGGCCTTCCCAAAATCTCCCTGTAACTTCATCTTCAGTATTGGCCATGCGGGCAACCTTCTCATTCAGCACGCGCATATACCAACTTATACTACCGAGTCGACTCCGCCACAGATCGACATAGGTATCTAGTTGTTTCCGCTCGTGTTTGTCGAGCGGTTCGTTATTCAGGAATTTTTCAGATACTGAATTACCCTTATGCATCTGGTGCCAACGATAAATCACATCGTGCGTTGTTGCTTCACGCTGTGCACTTTGGTCAATAAAAAGAATCACATGATAGTGATTAGACATCACTGAATACGCCACAACCTGTAAATAGAACACCTGCCCCAGCCTGAGTAACTCCGACTCTATAAACGCTCTGCGATGCTCAAAGCTGCGACCGGTAAAACGGTCCTTTCCGCAAAGAAACGCGCGGCGCACACATCGACTCACACAATGGTAGTACGGAGTCGCCTCTACAGCGATCTGAGACTTTCGAGGGGCTGGCATTGACACTTCCTACTGCTACAACAAACTGTTGAATCACTACTCATTTACCCTATCACATTTTGACCTTTAGACAAAATATTACCGTGGGTGTCTGCACTGCTTGCTTGCACTGCTTGCTGTGGGTGTCTGCACTGCTCGATCATGTCCTAATCTTTAGTCACTACTGCGGTGGGTGTATTTATACAGATGTTTAGTCACTACTGCGTTGGGTGTCTTTATACAGAAGATGCTTAAACCAGACGCTCACTGAATATTTACATATACGATTCTCGTAACAATCATATAAAAAATCTACTGTAGACTCTGTCGGCGCGGCACTTGAATGCGTTAAGAATTCGAAATTGTTGTGGAGTTAAAAATGCGGATTTTACCTTTAGTTCTATTAAGTATCTCTCAAGTCACCTACGGCATAGATTGCCAAAACCCCGATTCAGATCTCGATGGTGACGGCTGGGGCTGGGAAAACAATTCTTCCTGCCGTGTAGCGCCCCCTCCCGACAACAATGATATTCCGACATGCAAGTTTCCCGGCATTTCCGACCCTGACGGTGACGGTTGGGGCTGGGAAGATGGCATGTCCTGTAAGATCGGCGTGGTCGATCCGGGGCCAACAGCAGACCTGTTTGCTTCTGAACTGAACGGTCAATGGCATTGCACAACTCGAAACCCGACTATTAACGGAAATGAAGCGAGATATCACTCCGTACATGACTTTGGCCTCAACTACTCTATGTTAAGCGACGAGCAAGTGTCGAGAATCCAAGGAGCGCAGGTAGCTGGCAGCTATCACTTTCCAACAATCACAGGCTGGAACACGCAACCACAAGTACAATGCGGTTCGAAATGCGCAGATAACTATGATGGATCTAGAAATTACTCATTTTCTAAAGATGGTTCTGCCACCATTGAGCAAATAACCCATGGTGGATACTGGCAAGGTATTGAGTACGTGAGTTGGTCTGTAGATAACTACCAGTTAACTGTTGGAGGTGAAGATTTCCAGAAATTTGCTTTTGAAAACTTTCAGGGCAATGCTTATATGCATTTGTACATTAGTGACTCGAAGCGCTGGACCTGCAAAAAGCAATAGCAGTATCGACTTACCAAGGCATTGCAGTGCCATAGAGAAGTTAGACAAACACCCACCAGGCAATACTACCGTGGGTGTCGGTTCTGCTTCTAGGCCCACCTCGTGGGTAACACCTGTAAACATAAGCACATGAAAATATTTCTACTCACCCATCAACGCGAACTGGAGCGCACCACCAATACAGGATCACTGGCAATTGAACATGCCGGTAGTGTTGTTGAACGTATTGTCTGGCAAAGAGACCACCCCAATGCAGACCTGATAAATTTTATCAACAACAATGAAATATTGTTGCTGCATCAGCAGGAAAACAACGAGCCAGCAAAAATCCCGGACTACGACAGCTTTATTATTCTCGACGGCACCTGGCAGGAGTCGAGAAAAATCTACAATAAAAGCGACTACTTGGAGAAGGCAACGTCAGCAGCACTCAATCTGAATACTCAATCAGAATACAAGCTCAGACGTAACCAGGTGTCAAATGGGTTATGTACAATAGAATGTGTGATCGAACTGCTAAGACTCAAAGGAAAAGACGAACTTGCATCGAAACTATACGTTGAGTTTTCGCTGTTTAACGGGAAACGGGAATAATCGCGTTTGAGGGTGACCCTGGCTAGTAGTTAAACTGCATATACCTGGTAGCTGAGCTCTGCCATCCGGCATCAGACTGGAGCACCCCAGCGGCTAACAGAAACACAGTAAAGCGAGATACTCATCAGTTGGAGATGTGTGCGAGCAGATCTAATAACCAAACCGGCTGTTAGTACATAGTGCTTTGGTATTCCTCTTCCAGATCTGCGGCCATTTGTTCTGCTTTTTCCGGATCAGTCGCCACACCGGACACTTGCTCAGTAACCATTGCCGCAAGAGAAGGCAATTCGGATCTGTCTTGCCATGATTCAGCTTCCCAGAGCCGCGCGCGCCTGAATGCCTTAGCGCAATGCAGAAATATTTCGTCAACTTCCACCACAATCGCAAGCTTTGGTGCCCGACCATTAACAGACATACTATTTAGCAATGAAGGATTCTCGGTAAGGAACGCTTTGCCATTAATGCGCAAAGTGTCATCAAAGCCAGGAACGATAAACAACAAACCGATCATTGGATTAGAGATTATGTTACTTAAACTATCCAGCCGGTTATTACCCGGACGATCCGGTATGGCCAGCGTAGTTTCATCCAGCACACGGACAAAACCCGCCGGATCGCCTCGAGGGCTCACATCAGCTGCCCCATCGACATGCTGTGTTGATAAGCAGATAAACGGAGATCTGGAAATATATTCCTTACTGTAGGTATCGAGCTCGGTAAGGCATTTTTTTACCGCGATATCATGTGTTTTTCCGTACCGGCTGCGAAGCTCACTGTCAGTCCGGATAATGTGTTTATCACCGGACTTTAGTTCAGATGCCTTCATTTCAATTTCCCTCCGGAGAGTTCCGGCTTAACCCGGAAAGCAAAACTTACACAAACCGGTTAATCACATTCTCTAAATACTCCTGCCGTCCCGACACCGGCTGCGGATTGATGTTTTCTTTCTCTACCTTTTGCGCCAGATCTTCAAGCGATACTTTGCCGTTCAGTACGTCCTGACTGTAGGCGTCACTCCAGCCGGCATAACGATCATCAACAAAACTGTCGAGCGTGCCGTCTTCAATTATTGCCACAGCGGCTTTTAGCCCGCGTGCACAACAATCCATACCGCCGATGTGTGCGATCAGTAGATCATCCGGATCGATTGACTGTCTTCGCAGCTTGGCATCGAAGTTAGTGCCACCGGTCGTAAAACCACCAGCCTTGAGTACCTGGTAATAGGCAAGCGCCATTTCAGGGACGTTGTTCGGGAACTGGTCGGTATCCCAACCTGATTGATAGTCATTGCGGTTCATGTCG
Organism: uncultured Granulosicoccaceae bacterium; assembly: GCA_937931165.1. GTDB lineage: Bacteria > Pseudomonadota > Gammaproteobacteria > Granulosicoccales > Granulosicoccaceae. The sequence goes on along the minus strand of CALHCI010000020.1, from coordinate 4,644 downwards.
ATAGAACCAAAGATGCCAAGGTCAGCGGCAAGCGCAAGCTCATGCTCAAAGGTATGGCCGGCAAGGATGGCATGCCCCTGCTCTATGTTCATCTTTACTTCGTTTTCGAGTCCGTGGCGTTTTAAGAAACCGTAAACGGTCGCTACATCATAATCGTATTGGTGTTTGGTAGGTTCCTGGGGTTTGGGCTCTACGAGTATCGCGCCTTTAAAACCGATCTTGTGTTTGTACTCAACCACCATGTGTAAAAAACGACCGAGCTGATCAAGCTCTTTTCCAGGGCGCGTATTCAGCAGCGTTTCGTAGCCTTCACGTCCACCCCACAGTACGTAGTTTTCACCGCCCAAACGATGCGTGGCATCAATGCAGGTTTTTACGGTAGCCGCAGCAAAAGCAAAAATTTCCGGGTTCGGATTAGTAGCGGCACCCGCCATAAACCGACGATGAGAGAACAAATTAGCGGTGCCCCACAATAGCTTAAGGCCGGTGTCAGACATTTTTTGTTCAAAGTAATCGACAATCTGATTCAAATTATCGGTGTTCTCTTTGAAGCTATCACCTTCAGGTCTGACGTCAGCATCGTGAAAGCAAAAGTAAGGGACACCCAGTGCTGAGAACATTTCAAACGCGATATCGGCTTTGAGTTTGGCATTGGCCATTGGGTCATTGTTGTTTGTGCCATCAAACCACGGCCGCTCAAACGTTAACCCGCCAAACGGATCTGAACCCGGCCACGCAAAGTTATGCCAGTAGCAAACCGCAAAACGCAGGTGATCTTCCATGCGTTTTCCGGCGACTATTTCATCCGGGTTGTAGTGCCTGAATGCAAGAGGATTGTCGCTCTGCGCACCTTCAAAAGGAATTGTTGTGATATCACCAAAAAATCCAGTACCCATTTCCATATTCTCTATCTGTTATTACTGACGCTTTAACGAATGTATCGCAGCTACGCTTGTGCCGCACCCGGCCCCGGTGTTGCACCCGGGGGACACTTGCCCAGAATGATCATGCCGAGCACTTCATCTTTGGTCACATCGGTCGTGTGCGCAGAGCCGACAACTGCACCGTTTTTCATCACCACGACTCTGTCTGCCAGATCAAACACATCGTGAATATCATGACTGATTAAAAAGATACCAATACCGTCCTGCTTTAACTGCTTAATCAGCTGGCCGACCTGTTCTGTTTCTGCGGGGCCAAGTGCCGCTGTCGGCTCATCCATAATAAGGATACGGGCATTGAAGTGAATCGCACGGGCAATGGCCACTGACTGACGCTGACCACCCGATAGTTGTTTCACCGGATCTTTAAAGCGTGTGAAGTTCGGGTTAAGACGATTCATTACCTTACGCGTCTCTGCTTCCATGGCAGCATCATCAAGTGTGCCCCAGCGGGTAAGAATTTCACGCCCGAGATAAAGGTTGGCTGCCGCATCGACATTGTCTGCCAGTGCAAGTGTTTGATAGATGGTTTCTATGCCAAAGTCTTTTGCATGGCGCGGGTTGTTGATTGTGGCTTCTTTACCGTCAATAAAGATCTGACCACTGTCGCGGGTATACGCACCGGAGAGTATTTTGATTAACGTCGATTTACCGGCCCCGTTATGACCTAGTAAACCAACGACTTCACCGGGATATAACTCGCAAGAAGCTTTATCGACCGCGTGTACACCACCGAAAGCAATGGAGATCTCTTTAAGCTCGACCAGCGGTGCCTGATTATTGTTTTCCATAATGATCGTGCCCCTTAAACCGAGTTTCTGCGATACAGATTGTCGAGGAACACCGCAACCACCAGCACGCCACCCACAACCATCTGCTGAATTGATGCATCAAACCCGATTAGCACCATGCCCGATTGCAGCGACTGCATCACCAGCGCCCCTAAGATGGCCCCGTAAATCGTACCGATACCACCGGCGAACGATGTACCACCAATAACGGCGGCGGCAATAACATACAGCTCATCAAACTGCCCCAGCGCAAGCGTTGCAGACTTGAGTCTGGCACTTGCAATGACAGCGGCAATGCCGGTTAACGCACCCATCAGTGCGAAAATCATCATGGTCATTTTTTTGGTATTGATACCGGCAAGCTCGGCTGCCTCCGGGTTGCCACCAATGGCAAAAACATAACGGCCAAAGCGTGTGCGAGTGGCCAGGAATGTCATTGCGATACCTACGGCAATTGCAACAAGAATGGGAATGGCAAATCCGTGGGAAATAAACAAACCGCCTTCGGGCACTTCAATGTTGTTTGCCGCGGCGTATTTTTTAACAATACCTTTTGGCCACGGATAAGCATTCATCACCATGACTGCACCCAGCACCACGGCAGTGCCGACGCCGCCTAACAGATATTCTGCCCACAATGGACGGGTGGGAAAGTTAAACCGTTTACGTTGCTGCCGACCGCTGTACAACAGAAACAATATGCCCAGGCACACCACAATGCCGAGAATCCATGAGCCGGTTGCTCCGATCGTGCCGTAAGGGCCGCCACCAATTAATGCGAACGTTGGATCAACCGGGGCAATGGTTTCGCCTCTGGCCACCAGGTACGACGCACCGCGCCAGATCAAGAGTCCACCAAGCGTCACAATAAACGCCGGAATGTTCAGATAGGCAATTAAAAACCCCTGAAACGCACCGATCATGGTGCCAAAAGCAATACCAACCAGTACGGTGATCGGCCAGATGGCAGGATGGCCCAGTCCCAGATACTTAGGCAGTATCCAGACCTGCATTACGCCCATAATCATCGCGCTGAACCCGAGTAACGAGCCAACCGATAAATCGATATGCCGTGTGACAATTACCAGCACCATGCCGGTTGCCATCACCGCGATAGAAGAAGTTTGAACCGACAGGTTCCACAGGTTTCTTGGCGTTAAAAACGCTCCGTAGCCGTTCACAAAATAGCCGTAAAAATGAAAGCCGAGCCATATCAGCATTAACGCGCCAATCATGCCCAGCAAACGGGTATCGACCTCCGTTGCGCGTAAAAAACGGACAAAAGCGCTCTCTTTGACGTCCTGTGGTGTATCGGACAACGTTCGCTCCAGCGTATTAAGAATGTTTGGGCAACCAGGAATGGCGCAAGTCAGGTGGCGGGAATACAACGCTTCAGAGAAGAAGCCCGAGCCACGTGTTTAATTGATAAAAAAAGGGCTGCGAATAGCTCGCAGCCCCTGCGTGACAAGCTGTTACTTAGCAGCCGTCAACGCCGTCCATTGCACCTTCACAGGCTTTCTCTTTTGAGATCCAGCCGGCGTCGATCACTTTGCTGACCGAGTCAGTCGTGATTGGCGTTGGCTCAAGCAGGATTGAAGTCACTTCAACACCACGCTTACCACCAGAGAATGGTGCAGTACCTGGGACATCAGTCATGGCTTTACCGTCCGCAAGCATCAGTGCGGCTTCAGCAGCAACTTTACCGAGTGCACGTGAGTCTTTCCATACAGATACCAGCTGGGTACCACGAGCTACACGGTTGATTGCGGCAAGGTCACCATCCTGACCGGTAACAGGGACATCACCAGCCATGCCTTGTGCTTCAAGTGCTGCAACAACACCACCCGCCATACCGTCGTTTTCAGAGATAACAGCATCGACGTTGTTATCTTGAGAAGTCAGGCATTGCTCCATGTTTTTCTGAGCATTTTCCGGCTTCCAGCCATCGGTAAAAGTTTCACAGACGTTTTTGATTGCGCCTGAATCGATGCTCGGCTGCAGTACTTCCATAATACCTTCGAACAGGAAAGTCGCGTTTGGATCGCCCTGGTCGCCCTTGATGAACGCAAAGTTGCCCTCAGTCTTGCCACCGCTATTTTCGAGCATAGTCTTCGCCATCAATCGGCCAACACCCACGTTGTCGAAAGTGATGTACAGCGAATCAGGGTGCTCAATCTGTACGTCGTAAGCGATCATTGGAATGCCTTCAGCAGAAGCCTGCTCAACCGCTGGCAGAATTGCTTCAGAGTCGAAAGGAACGATCATCAGTACGTCTGCGCCCTGAGAGATCAGTGATTCAACGTCAGTCAGCTGCTTGGCAGCAGAGCCCTGAGCATCAGCAGAGATGTATTTGTTGCCTGCATCTTCAACGATCTTCTTGATCACCGCTTCATCACGCTTCCAGCGCTCTTCCTGAAACACCTTCCAGGAAACACCGATAGTTTTGTCAGCAGCCATTGCAGGTGCAGACACAGCAGTAATCAACGCAGCTGTTGCCAGCGCCGTTAAGGTTTTTTTCATGGTCAGAATATCCTCGTAAATTAATATTTTTAATTGGCAGACAAGCTACGGCCCTACCGATGGGCACCTGCCAGGACTGGTTTTCGGAACCTAAGGTCCGGCCGACGGTGTCGACTGTTCCACCTATTAAATTTTAGGCTCGAAAAAAATAGTGATTCTTTCTTCAAGATGTGTCAAGTTATTTTTCCATGGCCACTATCACTAAATCGGACGAGCTCCGCCTGTATAACCGCAGTCGCATTCTTGCGTGCCTGCGTAACAACAACAGCCAGTCCCGTACTGGAATCAGTGAGTTAACGGGCCTGAGCGGTGCTACTGTAACCCAGGTAACTGCCGATTTAATCGATGATGGCGTCATCGAACAAATTGCACCTGCTGCCGTCATCGCCGAC
>CALHCI010000019.1 GCA_937931165.1 uncultured Granulosicoccaceae bacterium | reverse complement strand
ACCCGTCACTGACGACAATCCGGCTTTCATCCCCAGCACACCTTGAGTCGGGGTATGCACCACCGTCACACCTCGGGCCGCATCATGTGCAACAAGCACCGCTTTAGGTTCAAGCGGTGCACCGTAGAGGCGCTGACTTTCTATCTTGATTGCGGCTGTTCTATCCGAATCGTTAAACGCCTTTTCAACTGCTTCACTATCACCACTTTCAAAACTCAGTGATTGATTGCCAGGCACACCCGGGTGCAGCTGCGGCGCTTTCTCTTGCAAAGCATCATTCACATCAGCAACTGCAGGCAGCGTTTCATAAACAACATCAACAAGCTCACTGGCGTCTTGCGCTGCTGCTGCTGTTTCAGCAACCACCATGGCGACAGGCTGACCAACAAATCGAACACGATCAATCGCAAGTACCGGCATCGTGCCTTTCTTTATAAGCTGCCCTTCAACGCCCTGGATATCGGGGCCGGACAGAATCGGCCGCATTCTCGCAGCCGTCACATCAGCGGCAGTGAGCACCAGCACCACACCAGAAGCCTTTAACGCAGCTTCAGTATTGATGCCCTGCAGCCTGGCATGAGCATGGGGTGAACGCACCAAAGCCACATGGCACTGCCCGTCGAGATTCCAATCGGCCGTGAATTTTCCCTGGCCGGTAATTAACCGAAGGTCTTCGTGGCGCATCAGCGTCATTGGGGCACCTCCGGTGTTGACTCTGCATCTCGGTTGGCACGCATAGTACTGGCCGCCTGTTGCACTGCCTTTTCGATATTTACATACCCGGTACACCGACACAGGTTGCCGGCCAGCCCGCTACGGATTTCATCTATGGCAGGAATGGGAGAATGCTCGAGCAGCTCGACCGTGGCCATAATCATGCCTGGCGTACAAAAACCGCACTGCAGCCCGTGACACTCCGAAAACGCTTGCTGCACCGGATGCAAATTGTCGTCCTCTGCCAGCCCCTCGATGGTTTGAATCTCAGCACCCGCCGCCTGCACAGCCAGCATACTGCAAGATTTTGCAGTACTGCCATCGATGCGAACCGTACAGCAACCACACTGACTGGTATCACACCCGACATGAGTCCCGGTCAGTCTGAGCTGATCCCGAAGCACATCGACCAGGAGCGAGCGGGACTCAACATTAACAGTGATATTTTCACCATTGACAGTAAAAGAGATTGTTTCCATGAAGCACCGGAATCCTGGGAAACCCCCATTATCCCTTAACGATGCGCTGGCTGCTATAGCAAGAGATTTGCGTCCTGGCGAGACTTGCGTGCCGGTGTTAATGCTGGCCAGCGGTAATAACCCTGATGATTCGCACCAGGAGCGCCTTTGAATCTGCGGGAAGCTACTCGAGTCTTTAAATGCCCGCCGACATCAAATTCAGAAGCAAGATTCCTCGACGCACAGGCGTTCTATGTGTCGGTTGACATCGGTTAGAAATCCGCCCACCGCGTAATCACTGGCCAATTTGACAAGTTCTACTCCCTTGAGAGTTGCGGGTAAGTCAAATGCATAACAATCAACACTGAGTGCCATACACTGCAAACTATTGTCAATCCGGTCTGATTATTGAGAACTGCTTCTCAATCTGCGTTCACATTATCAACACAATTAGCCTGCTCACTCGCAAATTTGGATACCATCTTCGAATACTCTACCGTTGTCCCGGGATCAGAATATTCAAATGAGAAAGCTAACCGCCCACCCTCTCCTGTCGTTTACTTTTGCAGCCATCATCGGCTCGACTTTATCGGCAGTAGCCAACGCAAACCCCGTTAAAATACTTCCTATTGGTGACTCTATCACTCAGGGAACCAAAGGCGAACAAAGCTACCGCAAACCCCTGACTCAGGAGCTGGACCTGATCAGTTGTAGTTATGAAATGGTTGGCAGCCGCTTACAAACCAACCGCCCGAGCCTGGAACCCATCCCGGTTTTTGAATCACCGCATGAAGGGTATTCCGGTCATGCAGTCGACGACTTCCTTAATGCCACGATCTCAAATGGAATTCAAAACCCCGGCATAAACTCAATTATGGATAGCGAAACACCAGATGTGATTTTGCTGCACATTGGTTCAAATGATATGACTCGTAGTCAGCCGGTGCAGGGCAATTACAATTCAAACGGCACTGGTGGCACGATTGCGGAGATAGATTTACTGGCCACCAGAATCTGGAATAAGAATCCGAACGCCGAAATTCTAATAGCCAATGTTATCCCCTGGTTTGGCGGTAGCAACAACCCAAACATTGGAAGTGACGTTGAGGACCTGGGCGACGCTATCGAAGCATGGGTTTCAAGTGAAAACGACTCACGTCTGCACTTGGTTGATGTTCGTTCTAATTACCTTTCCAGTTACATGAATGCGGACGGGATACACCCAAATCAAAATGGAGACGCTCACATTGCAGATGCGTTTCTACAGGCAATAGAGGACAACAGTCTGTGCCCGGAGGGCTTCCCACCGGCTACGTTCATATCAAGCCCGTCTGTAGCCGGGGAGTTACTGCCCCTTACACACACGTTCACCGGCACCGCGACAGATCAGGGCGGCTCAGGATTCGATCGTGTCCGTATAGCTATTGAAGATGACAATCACACTGACACAACCGATCGCTGGTATAACTTTTCTTCCGGCACTTTCGGAACCTTCGACTCTAAAAACGCCACACTCACGAACGTGACTACCGCAAGCCTTGACTGGGAAGTAACGGCCACAATGCCAGGTGGCGGAAGCTACACTATTTATGCATTAGCAATCGATAACGAGGGGAACCAGGATTACGATGGACCACCTGCGCTATGGCCAACCAATCGTAGCTTCACTGTTGCGAACGACACAACACCACCAAACACTTTCATCACCACTCCGACAGCGGGTGCAGCAGTACAAAGCCCGGTAAATTTCACCGGCACTGCAACAGATACTGGCGGTGCGGGTTTCGGTAGAGTTGAACTACGCCTTCGAAACCTCACCACCCAACAGTGGTACGATTTCGATACTGATACGCTTGGTAGTACGGCATCACTTGGCGTTGCCAACCTCAGTAATACTACCAACGCCGCCACTGACTGGAATCTCAACAGTCTCCCGCTTCCTGACGGCGCATATCGTCTATGGGCTATCGCTATCGACGGGCAAGACAACATAGACCTGGTATCGGGCGCAAGGCAGTGGGTCACTCGCGATTTCACCGTGGCCCCCCCGGACACCACAGCACCAAGCACCAATATCCTCACGCCTGCTGCAGGTTCAAGCGTTCAAAGTAATGTAACTTTGTCCGGTACTGCGACGGATGCAGGTGGTGCAGGCTTCGGTAGAGTTGAACTGAGGCTTCGAAATCTCACCACGCTACAATGGTACGATTTCAATAACAATTCGATCGGCAATACTGCAACAATAGGTACGGCGAACCTAAGCAATACCACTGCGACTGGCACTGACTGGGATCTGGCTGTTTCGCTTCCCGACGGCGCATACCGTTTGTGGGCGATTGCTATCGATGCCCAGGACAACATAGATCTCGCCTCAGGAGTCAGGCAGTGGGTTAGACAAGATTTCACCGTAGCGCCAGCCGATTCAACTGCACCAGCAACTACCATTACCACTCCTGCCTCTGGTGCATCTGTGCAAAGTCCGGTCAACATAGCGGGCACCGCAACGGATACCGGAGGTGCCGGCTTCGGTCGTGTAGAGCTTCGCCTTCGAAACCTCACCACGGCGCAGTGGTACAACTTCAGCACGGCAACTCTAGGCACCACAGCATCAATCGGTTTCGCAACCCTTAGCAATACGACCACCAACGCAACCGACTGGAATGTGAATCTTGCTCTGCCTGACGGCAAATACCGTGTGTGGGCTATTGCGATCGATGCTAATGACAACGTAGCCGTCGCAGGGAGCGCCAGACAATGGGTAATTCGCGACTTTACCGTTGAATTTCCAGACAACGTCGCCCCGGTGACGACGATAACTACTCCCACTTCGAACGCAATATTGCAGAATCCGATCAATATCTCGGGTTCTGCGACAGATGCCGGCGGTGCGGGCTTCGGCAGAGTGGAGCTCCGTCTTCGAAGTATATCCACTCAACAGTGGTACAACTTCACCACTGGATCTCTTGGCACCGCAGCGTCGCTGGGAGTTGCAAACCTCAGCAATACCACTACCAACTCCACGGACTGGAACGTCAATCTCGCCCTTCCTGACGGAAGATATCGAGTTCAGGCAATCGCAATCGATGCCGATGGCAACATACCTATGGTTGGTACCGCCAGACAATGGTCTATCAGGGAATTCGATGTTTTACCGCAGGACTCCGCGGCACCTGTAACCACAATTACCACACCGGCGCAGGATGATATTCTGCAAAGCCCAATCAATATAACCGGTACTGCAACAGACACTGGTGGAGCGGGCTTCGGCAGGGTTGAACTACGTCTTCGAAACCTTACCACCCAGCAGTGGTATAACTTCAATACGGGCGCGCTTGGCACCGCGGCATCACTCGGTATAGCAACCCTCAGTAACACGACCAACGCTGCAACCGACTGGAGTGTTAACGCTAATCTTCCTGACGGCAGGTACAGAATCCAGGCTATTGCCATCGATTCCCAAGGAAACATAGACATAGACATAGTGTCTGGTGCCAGACAATGGGTGGTTCATGAGTTTCATATCGGACCTCTGGACAGCATCGCACCTGACACAGTCATCACTACACCAGCCAGTTCCGGTGATATTCTGCAGAACGCGTTTACAGTGTCTGGTACCGCAACGGACCAGGGAGGCTCAGGTTTCGACAGAGTGGAGCTGCTGCTTTACGATCGAGGGGCCGGGTTGTGGTACAACTTTAACACTGGTTCTTTCGGTTCTAGCCCGGTGCTTGGCCAGGCCAACCTGAGTAATACCTCTACTAACTCTACCGATTGGACTCAGTCTTTCACCCTGGCAGATGGCAGCTACCGCGTTCAGGCGATCGCATACGACTCAGCTGGAAACAAGAAAGAAACTGGCTCGGGTGCAAAACAGTGGGTCATTCACTACTTTGAAGTCGAGTAATCACGCCGACATAGTCCGTTAATCTTGAGGCAATATTGCCTCAAGATCGGACAGCACACACTCAAGCCGATTCAGATCAACGCTCCAGACTAGATCCTGTCCTATGGCAGCAGAAATCTTTGAATCCTGGCGCCCCACAATTACACTGTATTGATGACCGCAGTCTATTGATAGCTGCTTGAATAGAGGGGTCATGTATTTCTCGGGAATAAGCTCCACAATGCAAGATCCCGTATTCATAAAAATCATATTTGCCAGCCCTGCCCCATGTGGCCCCACTATGCAAGAGGCCGAGGCTGCCAGCTCCCTTTGTTCGATGACAGAGTAATCCTCCATATTAACAACTCTAAACCCCAATTTAGTCACTAAAGCTTCTACTGCATCCTCGTTTATTAATTTACGTTGTGGCGCTCTGGAACGACTGATATAAAGTTTTTTAAAATCGGTAGCACAACCTTTAAATATTTCGGAGCAAAGCCGAATGAAAGGAATACGCATAGAACTTATATCGGGCAAATAACCTCGCTCTACCTCATATTCACCCTCAAGGTCAACGCATATATTTTCATACGGTATACCGATCGCATCAAGCAGAGACTTCTCTACGTCATCCAGCACATATGTCGATATGATAGGGCAATCAAGCCCAAGTAATTTATAACCATACAGCGCCGGAAGCTTGTCTATCAGGGAGTGGTAGTAATTACCTGCTCCAAATCTTGGCAATACCCAGGCAACAGGTAAGTGCTTCAGTGGTTCTCTAAAAAGCACCCTTCCAGTAACTCGAAAGTAGTGATACAAATCACAAATTGACTCCACATAGCGAAAGTCCTTGCCCTCTCGAAAATAAACGTTTGTCGGGGTGGAACACACTCTGACCGCAGGCAATTCGACAACACGAATACTTGTCACTGAATTCGTGGTAACAGAATTTATCCATTTATCTGAAGCCTTAGCAGAGTCATCAAAGTGCGAACCAGGAACGGCTGTCCTGGAGTAGCCCGCACCAATATCTATTTCGATAATGCCGGGTTTGATGGACTGACTTTTTTTACCATCTTCTGCATCAGACATATATCGAATCGCCTCCCTCACGCTACCTACTTCTCTTTCAACGAAAGTACCGGCAGTTTTAGGAATTATTTCGTGATCGGTATATCCTTGCAAACGTCTCTTGTCGATCAACGATTTACTTCGTGTCAGGCCAACCTGAATTCTGTCATAGCGAATAAAAGAAGATCCATGATCACGATATATCCCTTCACTCTGCTTGCAATACTGCAATGCCAGATCGATATTGACTCTCGCCAGAAAGAAGATGGCACGTAGATACTGTTCGTCAAATTGATTGAATTGAGTGAGTGACGTACTGTCATCCAGCAGGTACTTCAAAACATCCCCACCTATACGTGAGTATGTCGCCTTACTTATACTCTCAAGGTCAGATATAAATTTCAGAGCTTTGTCAGTCGTATTCAGATAGCTGGCAAAAGAGCAACATTTCTCATAGAGCGCATCCGGACTGGTATCTGAGAGCACGGTGTGTAATTGGCTGAAATCAGGTTTGAGTGTTTCCTCAATTTTCGTGATATATCCGTCATCCGACAACACTGATGTGATCTTGGGATCGTTCAGAATATCAAGCAATAGCATTTCCCAAAAATCGTAGCTATCTGCTTCCGCATCATCCTTACACAGGGAAATATCTACAAGACCAGTATTTTCAGTAATCCATGCTATTGCAGCGCTGGCTTCCCGGTATTGCTTATCCTTTACTACAACTAAAATATAAAACTGTCGATTCCCTCGACGATGACGCAATATTTGCGTTTCTAACTTCCGAATATCGTCTAGCCAACTTCCTTTAGTTGGACCCAGCATGACGATGAATATCCTGGATTGATCGCTTTGCAGATCCAGCCAAAACCTTTTTAGTTTAAGTTCATAAGCTCGCTTTGTAGCATTGTAAAAATCCAACCGAAAATTCGGATTATCAATGGCGGGATCTACCTGACAGCAATGCCCCGGTCCGAGCATCTTGTTTCTGGCAAAGCCACACTCCAGAAAGTTGAGATCTTCAAATTCAAAGGATTTTTGTTCGGGACCGGCCTCAATAAAATTCAGGAGGTTGAAAAGCGAGATGTCAGCCTGAGCGAACAAAGAGCCATCTGACCAACCGTAATTCCTGAGAAATACATCTAATTGTTTATCAAGACCGAGCGGCACTATGCACTGAAATAGTCCGGCAAGTGGAAAATCTTCCACAACCCTTGTGGAAGATACTTTTTTAGACTTTTCCAACCTGGATTGTGTGCAGGTGGTTCTGAGCGCAACAGACATTACGCTCTGGACTCAGCCGGTAATACTGACGAGGCTAAGCCGCGTCAGCAATTACTTCTTCAGACTCAACGTCCGAACCGTTTGTCCACAACGAAATACAAGGTATCTTGCTACCGTCACTTCTATGAGCATATCGCGTGGAAATTTCGGTAACTTCCTTCAACAGTCCTTGAGATAAGGTGACCGGTTCTAAACCGAGACCAAGGAAGTTATCGTTACAAACATGTAGGTCATTTTCGTTTGCTTCATTCCGTGGATTCTTAACGAAAGCAATCTCAGCACCCGTGAGATCAGAAATTATTTTCGCGAGATCTCGAACTCGATGGGTCTCTGTCATTTGATTCAGAATATGTACTCGCTCACCTTTTGCCGGTGGATTATTGACGGCGAGCTCAATACATTTGCATGTATCAGTAATATGAATAAATGCTCTGGTCTGACCTCCGGTTCCGTGTACAGTAAGCGGATGCTCTACCGCAGACTGCATCAGGAATCGGTTCAGCACAGTGCCATAGTCACCATCGTAATCGAAACGATTTATTAACTTCTCATCAAGTTCTGTTTCCGGGGTCTGAGTGCCCCAAACAATACCCTGGTGAAGATCAGTGACCCGTACTTGATCGTTTTTGTTATAAAACTGAAAAAACAGCTGATCCTGAGTTTTCGTTAAATGGTAAACAGAACCAGGATTCACAGGATACAAAACCTGCTGGTCATGGAGTGTTCCGTTGACGTCCACTTTGATGTCCAGATACCCTTCTGGAATTTGCATCCCGGCTGTACCGTACCCGTAAACCCCCATCGTTCCCAGGTGAATCAAATGGGCATCAAGATTTAGCTCAACCATCGCTGCAAGTACATCGTGGGTAGAATTCAGATTGTTATCGACCGTATATCTTTTGTGCGTTGGTGATTTCATGCTGTACGGCGCGGCACGCTGCTCGGCAAAGTGGATTATTGTATCGGGCCGTTCGTCAGAGAGCAGCTTCAGCAGACGTTCGTATTCCTTTCCAACGGTGATATTTTCAAAGCGTATCGTATTACCAGTTTTCTGCTTCCAGGTTTCCAACCGGGTACCGATAGGCTGAATCGGAGTTAAGGAATCTACCTCTAACTCCAAATCAATTTCACGCCGCGATAAGTTGTCAACAATGATCACATCGTGACCTTGCTTTGACAGATAGAGGCTCGTGGGCCATCCACAGAACCCATCACCACCTAATATAACAATCTTTGCCATTTTTCTCTCTCTGGTTATCCCGTGCAGTTTGACTTACAGGCTTGTTTTTGCGAACTTGCATGAGGGTGCAACCTGCATGCCTAATTCCGTGTTTTTGTTGTGCAGTAAACATGAACATTACATGTAGAAAAATGCTAGGCAGCAGTTTCCGGTTTAAGCCGTTCATATTTACCTTTGGCAGTATCTATATTCACACGACACATTGCCGGCACTTTCCCTGTTCTATGGACTCTGAGTGTAAGTTCATGGCTTCCACCATCAATTAAAGCGATTGGAATCTTAAAGCTCAGTCCATGCTCACTCATAATTTCGTTTTTCATCGTTTTTTTCCGAAATGCCTGATAGGTATCAGCCTCTACGGTCAAGAGAAATTTTTCGTCCCAGTAAACATCCATTAGTACGCTATCTCCCGGACGAGATGGGCTCCAAACCCATCCTCTTACAGCGCCAGTGTGACTATTAAAACCATCTATTGCACCCTGCACATCCTCATATTCAAGATCGTTGTAGGAAAACGAAAGAAGAACATCACCGGAGGAATCCGCGACAGAGAACGGTGCTTTCAACCGATCACTCTCAGGAATTCCAGACACATCAAAAACAAAATTTGCCTGACTTCCTTCTGAGAGCCCGAAAGGTTTCTCTGTAGTCTGGCAAGTACCGACTTTTTGGTCTCCAGCAAAAAGGAAGAGGGTTTCAACCGGTGTCTGCGACAACGAGTTGACATACAACCCACAAACTGAATTTTCGTTAACACAAATAAGCGAGGTCTCAACTGCCGATCGAAGTGCCTGATTAATCTCGCTTTGAGAATCTGTGTCCTCAAACGCTCTTAGAATCGAGACAATAGAACTTTTTTTCGACCCATACTTAGCCGTCGGTAGTGAATCACTTTTAATAGAACCAAGTGATTCCTCGATAGTGCTACGAATTTCCTTTTTGTTAGTTGTGGATTTTTTTCCAAACTTTATCCTGTCTTTTAACTCCAGGTTCTTTGCCAGAAGCTTTTTCCTTTGTTCTCGAGCCCGGTCACGCTCATTTCGGAGGTTTTCAAGCTTCCCCTCCAATACGGTAATCCTTTCTGCCTGACCTTTAGCAGCCAGAAATACATTGCGAAATACCTGAGGCCCGAATTTGTAGAATGGTCTGTTTACCCTTCCCGCTACTCCACCGAGTTCATGACTGGACTGCACCCGTCGTTCTAACAGAACTTCTGGAATAGTTATGGTTTCAACATTATTCAGGGCAGCAGCATTTAAAAACTCCATCACCTCTCCGCCAACCCCGTAGTCCCCGGTAAATGCTCCCAGGCTGTCAAAGATAGATCGACGTCCACACACAAATACGTCGTTGGTATTTACCTGGTAGAACATGGTGGGCACATCACCAATGATTGGAACTTCAGTCTCTGTAATTTCAACTTCGGCACCCTGATCATTGTATTTTTCAATGAAAGTGGTAAACAGTGCCTGTGGCCTATTTTTTATAGCTCTGTAAAGTGTGGTAAAAAATGAGCTCTTTATCACATCAGATTCACGCAAGAACACCAAACATTCAGAATCGGTTTCCTTCATGGCAAGATTGTAAGCGAGCCCCCTATCATACCCATCTGTTTCTACGATCTTACAATTTCCATTTTCAAGTAGTTTTACGAGTGACGCATTGGCGAGCACCGATTTGTCAGAATCGTATGAAACATCATCAACGATAACAATGTTCACAGTAGGCGTTCGATTTTCAATCAAACTGGCAATGGTACGATTCAATCCCTCTGCATCACCGCTGTAATACACAAACACATCGATTTCCGGAGTAACAACATCTTCACTTTCGCTGCCTGTTTTTGCACCCGATGCTACTGCACGATGATAATCAAGCCAGACTCTGTTGTTGTTATCGTTATCGAATGAACACTCCGCAACTACACCACCTTTTTCCAGTAACAAACTGAGCTTCTCAGCCAGCGGAACCGGATGAGGATCGCAAAGACAATCGGAGTGATATTCTTCCTTCACCAATTCAGGTGTACCACCGGAATTAGACGACAGAAAAGGAATCCCGCAAATTACCGCTTCATAGACAGCCAGAGAGGAGTTCTCGATCAAAGACGGCATCACAGCAAGGCGATTACCAGTCAACAGATAACCAATTGCTTCAGATTGCTGGAAATTCGTGTGTACCTGAATATGGCACTCCCATTTTTTTGAGCGCTCTTCAATGTATTCGAGTACGGACAAGTCCATACGACTTTCAATTCGAGCACCAGGTTTACCCATAAAAGAAACATCAGGGAAATCCACCCCCATCCCGTCAAGTCGATCCAGGGCATCACAAAATATCTTCAGCCCTTTGCGAGATTCCAATCGCCCAAAAAAGACAATTTCATCAATCTCAATTCTATCTCCAACCTTGCAAGTCCTTTGACTCGCGAGGCGAAGCAGATCATCCACAACAACTACATTTGGCTGAACAAAAGTACGCTCATCAGCAATCTGATACCCCTGTGAATACATCCATCTAAGAAGATGAGCTGAGCCACCAACAATATGGTCACCCAGCTCTACTGATCGTTTCTCACAATATATCTTAAGGATATCAACTGGATTCTTAGTCGTATGGTTTCCGTAAAGCCTGTTCCATAGCCAGGGCGAAGAACACTTCACAACAATATGAGTATCCTGCAGTCCGATACCAAGATCTTTTGCCAGTAACGACAAATAGCCTGACCCACGCCATTCTGAAACATGAACGACATCAAAATGCCTTTGCTTCAAATATTGATACATATTGTACATCGGCGCGATCCATCGACTACTTTCCGGATTCTTTATTTTATCGCCCAGGAAATCTGGCACTGGAAGAAACTCAACACCAAAGTCAGCGTAGTACTCAATCCAATGTTCTATTGTCTCATTCTCAACATAGCTTCCGCGCAGGTACAGGATAGTTATCTCAAACCCGTTAGCAGCCAACAACCTGGACAACAGAGAGTAAGTAGTCCCTATCCCGCCGTTTCGAATTGGCCCTACAATATCTTCAGTTGCGATACAGACTTTTACACCATCATACTTTTTCGGCCCATCTGCAATATGAGATAAGTCTGGAAATTCTTTTTCCCAACTATCTTCCTCCGGGCAACACAGAGCTCTTGTGTCGGGTCTTGGGCCAACATATGAAATTGACTCTTCTAGTAGGCGGGTAGCTAGTTTCATTTTCTTGAATGTTTTTTGTAAATGATGGTTACCTGCAAACCTTGTTCTGCAAGATTGAACAACAGGCTCTCTCGAGTGTAGGTTTCTAACAAAAATTCAGACACCTAAATCTCGACAATTCGGGATTGCATTTCAGAAACAGCAACTGTAGTCATGGCCTTCTCTGCAGATATTCTTGCCGCAGCAACACGATTGCTGGCGCAGCATGTGGGATTGCAGTGCAGATATGATTTTACGATGCTGTCAAACTCACTCTTCGCCTTCGCTCGATCAATATTTACCAACACTTTCAGACGAACAAAGGCAGAAACACATTTATCAACTGGATCCATGGCACGATCGATACATCGACTCAGTAGATCCAACTCTTCTTCAACACAGAAATTATAGTTTTTCGCTTTATTAAGATCAGAACGGGGAATCTCGGACTTTAGCTTGAATACGGCAGTGGAATTAATCCCTCCCAGATATTCGAAACATCCCGCGAGAAACTCCTGAGTTACTCGAGTATGTGGAATAGAATCTACAAAATAATTTTTCTGTATAACAAAACTTTTTTCTGGTAGCAGCTGTGGAAAGTAATCATCGATTACATGTTTATTAGTCTTCATGGAGTTAACGACATCTAAAAATAGAATTTCTATCGCATGCGTTGTATTCCAGACGTAGTTACAAATGTCTCCGGCATTAAGATTCATGTAACTGGCCACAGGTGCCGTATTGTTGCGGAGAAGATCAAGAAAGCAGTCACCAACTTCGTGGTAACTACTAATTCCTTTCCTATGCAGAAACTTTGCGGTTCCCCTGTTCAGTAAACCAAGCTCAAAAGCCTCGATGGGTCGAGTAGTGGCAATGCTGTTTGTATCAACACTTGAGTGGATAAAACCACTACCGAAACAGACTGTTGATGCGCCTAGAAACACCCCAGTATCTACGATTCTGCCTTCGCCGGTGTAGTAGTCTTTAGTCAGACCATAAAGGAAATTTCGATCATGAGGCGCTAGCATACCCGGCGTATTTAAAACCTGCCGAGGCACATCTGCCTCCACGCTGATTTCAAGGCCCTCCAAAGCCACTATCCTCGCGTCCTTTTCACTTCGTCGCTGACGGAACATGTGGCCGGGTTACCGTCAGAAATTTATAATGAGCCAACCATACTTGCAGCATCTGTCAACGGCTTAACCTCTCCTGATTTCTTGTCCATCGCCTCGCGCAGATTCATTAATTTCAACTCTGCCTCGACGATTGCATAACGTGCAGCAGCATCTCGAGCTCTCAATTCGTTAAGCTCAACTTTCTCGGAAAGCTCTTCTATTCTTTTTTTCCGATCCACAGAATTCGACATTTCAGGTCCTCTTACTATAAATTTCAATAGGTTAACAGTGATTAACTGGTCGTCAGCTTGCCGACGCAGGGCATACAGGTAACAAATTGTGTGCCTATTTTTGGGGGCATTAATCCTTCGCTGCGCAACACAAATTGGCAGTAATCAGCTTAATACTACTGATTAGAAGGACTATAGAGATTCACGCAGAGAACTAACTACCACTTATTGCAATGCAAATCAGAAAACCTGAAATTGCTACATCCATACTATTTCAGCTTCTTACAGCAAGAAACGTTGACAAGAACGTCATGATCACCGCAGCCAGGGCTAGGAGCACAACTAGCAAATTACCTACATTTACAAAAGGAGTAGACCCGACCAACGGCGTTACAGCAACATCCAGTACAGCGACCTCAAATTGACCTACACCCGATAGTATATGTCCGTGTTCAGAAATGAGTGACGTCACCCCCGTATTAGTCACCCGCAACATCGGACGCTGAAACTCGAGGGACCTCATGGCGGCAATTTCCTGGTGCTGATGGGGTGCGGTCGAGTCCCCAAACCACGCATCATTACTAATATTGATTAGCACATTAGTCTTGGGAAACTGCGCGATCATCTCGCTACCGAACGCATCTTCGTAGCAAATCGACATGCCATAATGAATCCCGTCTATGGTTATGGGCTCCAACGGACCTTTTCCTACACTTAAATCCGACATCGGAATTTCGATTAACTCAGACAATATCGTGAGCAACCCTCTAAAGGGTATAAACTCACCAAACGGAACCAGGTGCCGTTTGGTATATATTTGATCTTCTGTTCCGCCCAGCACCTTAATGGCATTGTAGTACTCGCTGTAATCATCACTCGCGTGAAAGCCGCCACTAAGTACTGTGCTTCCAAGTGACCGCATCTCTTCTACGAACGCCGCTTCCCAATCCGCTACATCACTGTACAACGCAGGTATGGCGCTTTCTGGCCAGATAACAAGATCTGAACCTGTTCTGCTGTTTTCAGCATAGGTTCGCAGTGAGTCTTCAATCAGGTTAGGTAGAAACTTCAGCTCTTGAGCTATATTGCCTTGCACCATCGTGACAGAGACAGGATCTCCCACAGGCTCGGTCCACTCAATTGTTTTAAGCGCCACTCCCCCAGCACAAACAGAAGCCACTATGGCTCCTGACAGTATTATAGCGCTGACGTTACGTCTTACCACCAGCAGCGCAATTGCTCCGCATATCACTGCGAACATCAATGAGTTTAGATAGACACCACCCACGGGCGCATAGCCTGCCAGCGGGGTTTCGATGGTTGAATACCCGATGCTTAGCCAGGGAAATCCAGTCAAAAACCAGCTACGAAACCATTCAACCAACAACCAGATTGATGGTACTCCCAGTACAAACCACGAGACGGGGGAGAACTTTGGCAATAAGTGCGCAAGCCAACCAAACAGCGCCGGGTATAACGCCATTGCAGCAACAAAAAGAAAAGTACCAATTGCAGCGAGTGGCGCAATCGCAGCACCAAACAAATGCAAGCTGAAATAGATCCAATAGACACCAGCACCGAACAACCCCAGTCCGAAGCAGTAGCCGGTTAAAAATCCGCTTCTTGAGGTATCGGCGTGATATACCAGTATAAACAGACAAGCCATACTCGGCACCATCACCGGCCACCAGCCAAACGGGGCGAAGGCCAGAACACTTGCAGCGCCTGCCAAAAAACTGGCTAGTAGTTTCAACACAGAGTTTCGACCTTGTGGCTTTATCTTACTCGTCGATTCCCTGATCAACGATTACTTGCAGCAGATGAATGCGACGTGATTCTGCGGACAGTACTTTTATATCGAAACGGTCTATTCGCGTCTGCTCGCCCGGGGTCGGCATGTGCCCGATTTGATGCATCACAAGCCCGCCAATGGTATCGAACTCATCGTCGGGCAAATCGGCATTCATCTCTTCGTTGAACTCTTCGATAGGTGTCAGTGCTTTTATAGTGTAGCCGGCTACTTCGTGTTTGCGGATGTTTTCATCTTCTTCAGCGTCGTGTTCGTCGTCTATTTCACCGACGATTTCTTCGAGTACATCTTCGATGGTCACCAGGCCAGCAACGCCGCCGTACTCATCGACGACAATCGCCATATGATTATGGTTTGAGCGGAATTCAGTCAGTAACACATTGAGTTGTTTACTCTCAGGCGTAAAAACAGGATCGCGAATGAGTGCGCGTAAATCAAAAGACTCTTTGGCACCCGGCATTGAGAACCGCAACAGATCTTTGGCCAGCAAGACACCCAGCACTTCATCACGACTGTCACCGATAACCGGAAACCGTGAGTGACCAGATTCGATAATGTTGGGTAGAAACTCATCCAGCCCTTCATCAATTTCAACCACCACCATTTGCGCCCGCGGGATCATGATATCGCGCACCCGCATCGCGGCCACATCAAACACGCCGTCGAGCATTGTCATGGTATCGTCGCTAACGATATCCCGGTCTGCGGCTTCTCGCAGCACGGTTTTTAACTCGTTCACATCACGCGGTTCGTCATCACCGTTAAACGCATGACGAATTCGATCGACAAAAGATTTACCCTGCTCGGCAGACTCTTGTGCCATTAGCTTTGGCTAACCTCACTTTTCAATTTGTTTCGTACGGGTTTTCAAAACCCAGCTGATTGAGAATTTCGATCTCACGCTGCTCCATTTGCTGCGCTTCACACGCTTGTATATGGTCGTAGCCCTGCAGATGCAGAACGCCATGCACAACGATATGCGCCCAATGCGCATGTAGCGATTTACCCTGCTCCGTACTTTCTGCAAGCAACACATCGGCGCAGACGAGGATATCACCAAGGTAACTAACGCCGGCTTCCTCAGGAAAGTCGGCTGGAAACGACAGCACATTGGTGGCTTTGTTTTTACTTCGCCATTCCCGGTTAGCGTCCTGTATTTCGGCTACTTCTACAACACGAATGACAAGCTCACTTCCTTGATGTTCAGCGCCAATCGCTGCCGCGGCCCAGTGTTTTATCTGTTCGTCCGAGGGATGATCTGCTCGCAATTCGCACTGCCATTGTAGAACAATGTCCGGGTTTTGCGATGAATCCTCCAATTGCATCTGACTCAACAGGATTCAACCTTTACTGTTATCTGATTTGGCATTTTCGCGCTTGTCTGCAGCATCATAGGCGCCGACAATCCGCTGTACCAATGGATGACGAACCACGTCCCGCGCCTGAAAATCGCAAAACCCGATACCTTCCACACCATCAAGCACACCGCGCACATGTTTAAGGCCCGACTGCACATGTTTCGGCAAATCAATCTGTGTCACATCACCGGTAACAATGGCATTAGACCCAAACCCGATCCGGGTCAAAAACATTTTCATTTGTTCGACCGTGGTATTCTGTGCCTCGTCCATAATGACACACGCGTGGTTTAAGGTTCGCCCTCGCATGTAAGCCAGCGGGGCAATCTCGATAACATTTTTTTCAATAAGTTTCGCGACACGTTCAAAACCCAGAAATTCATACAGAGCGTCATAGATTGGCCGCAGGTAAGGATCGACCTTCTGAGTCAAATCACCTGGTAAAAAACCCAATCGTTCACCAGCTTCCACCGCAGGACGCACTAATACAAGCCTTCTGACCTGCTCCCTTTCAAGCGCTTCGACGGCACAGGCAACAGCCAGATAAGTCTTGCCGGTCCCTGCCGGGCCCACACCGAAACTCAGATCGTATTTTCGAATATTGTTTACGTATTGAATCTGATTTTTACCACGACATCGGATTTGCACTCGACGGGTAGCGATGTCTGCACTCTGGCCTTCTGATGTTTCTTCTTCGTCCACGCCGGCCTCTTGCAAAAACAAGTGTATTTTCTCTGGTGTGAGCGTCTCTTTACTTGTCGCTTCGTACAAGCTTTGCAGTACGTTTCTGGCGCTTCTAACGACTTTGTCAGAACCGGACACACGGAAGTCCGCCCCCCTGTTCTGCAACTCCACACCGAGCCTTCCTTCTATCTGTTTTAAATGCTCATCGAATTGACCACACAGGTTTGCTAAACGTTTGTTGTCATCTGGTGTGAGCTGAAATTCTAACGATGCCACAATCGCGTTTCCTGCATTTGGCTCGTATACCTCTGGGTGTTTAAGGGGGTAACGCAACGTAGAGCAGTTCGACTACTCCGTTGCTCTATAGTTAACTGCAATAACACGCTAATTCAGCGGATCATTAATCGCGACAAACTCACCTCGCAGTGAATTCGGTCTTGCGTCAGTGATTTTCACATCGACAAATTTACCTATTAATGAAGCATCTGCAGCAAAATTGACCACACGATTATTCTCAGTACGCCCGGCTATCTCAAGCGCATTACGCGTTGACACTCGTTCAACCAGTATACGTTGCACGGTTCCCACCATGGATTCACTGATGATACCGGCTTGTTCACTAATAGTGCTTTGCAATCGTGAGAGCCGTTGCTTTTTTTCTTGCATAGGTACCGGATCTTCAAGTGATGCCGCTGGTGTTCCCGGCCTAGCGCTGTAGATAAAGCTAAACGACTGATCAAACTCAAGATCGGTAATCAGCTTCATGGTTTGCTCAAAGTCCGCGTCTGTCTCACCGGGAAACCCGACAATAAAGTCAGACGACAATGAAATTCCCGGTCGCGCCTGCTTAAGCTTTCTGATTTTTGACTTGTATTCCAGTGCGGTGTGCCCTCGCTTCATTGCGGCAAGCACTCGATCCGAACCGGACTGAACCGGCAAGTGTAGAAAGCTGGCAAGCTCAGGTACTTCTGCATAGGCCTGAATGAGATTGTCATTAAATTCGATCGGATGCGATGTGGTGAAGCGAATTCGCTCGATACCTTCTATCGCAGCAACGACAGTAATCAGAAACGCAAGATCGGCAATCTCGCCGTCATGCATTTGCCCCCGATAGCCGTTGACATTCTGCCCCAGCAGATTGACTTCGCGTACGCCCTGCTCTGCCAGTTTGGCAACTTCGGCAATCACGTCATCAAAGGGACGACTGATTTCTTCACCGCGCGTGTAAGGCACAACACAAAAGCTGCAATACTTGCTGCACCCCTCCATGATCGAGACAAACGCCGTCGGTCCATCCATTTTGGGCTCAGGCAACCGATCAAACTTTTCAATTTCAGGGAAACTGACATCGACTAACGGTCGTTTCTCGCGTCTCGTCGTCTCCACCATATCAGCGAGCCTGTGGATGGTCTGCGGACCAACAACCAGATCAACATACGGTGCCCTTTCCTGTAACGCCGCACCTTCCTGGCTCGCCACGCAGCCGGCAACCGCGATCACTACATCGTCGCGCTTTTCTTTATACGGGCGCCACCGGCCCAGCTGCGAGAACACCTTTTCCTGGGCTTTTTCCCGGATAGAACAAGTGTTTACCAGCAGAATGTCGGCTTCGGCCGGATCATCTGTGACCTCGGCACCAAATCGTTCGTCGAGCACGTCTATCATCTTTGCCGAGTCATACTCGTTCATCTGACAGCCGTGTGTTTTGACAAAAACCTTTTGTCGCATTAAACACCGTTCACTTTAACTAACTCGCGAGCATACGCTTTTTCGCTGCAGGTTCCAATCCGCAACCGTGACGAAAGCCAACCGATGCCCAAAAACGGAAAAGCCCGACGCCCTCATTACAGGGACGCCGGGCCAGACTCTTAAAACCGCGATCAACTAATAGCGATAGTGATCCGGCTTATATGGACCATTCTTGTCCATGCCGAGGTATTTGGCCTGATCATCCGACAATTCAGTCAGATTTGCGCCAATTTTCGCCAAATGCAGTCTCGCCACTTTCTCATCAAGGTGCTTTGGAAGTACGTGAACACCGATGTCGTATTGCTCGGCACGCTCCCACAATTCAATTTGTGCTAACACCTGATTGGCAAACGACGCGGACATAACAAAGCTCGGGTGGCCAGTCGCACAACCCAGATTGACCAGGCGTCCTTCTGCCAGCAAGGTGATCTTCTTGCCATCAGGGAAGGTGATGTGATCAACCTGAGGTTTGATATTGTCCCACTCATATTGCTTGAGGCTTGCAACATCAATTTCACTATCGAAGTGACCAATGTTGCAGACAATCGCTTCGTTTTTCATTGCCACCATATGCTCGTGACTGATAACGCCAACGTTGCCGGTTGTGGTAACGAAGATATCACCCTGGTCAGCGATCTCATCCATCGTCACAACACGATAGCCTTCCATCGCAGCCTGCAATGCACAAATCGGATCGATTTCGGTGACACAGACCTGAGCACCCATACCGCCGAACGCCTGCGCGCAACCTTTACCTACATCGCCATAACCAAGGACAACGCAAACCTTACCGGCGATCATGACATCAGTCGCACGTTTGATTCCATCAAGCAAAGATTCACGACAACCATAGAGGTTGTCGAACTTTGACTTGGTGACCGAGTCATTGACATTGATAGCAGGAACCTTCAATGAACCTTCACGTGCCATTTCATAAAGGCGATGTACGCCTGTAGTGGTTTCTTCAGAAAGCCCTTTGATCTCTTCCAGCATCTCAGGGTATTTCTCGTGAATGATCTGGGTAACGTCACCACCATCATCAAGAATCAGGTTCGGCTTCCAGCCATCGGGACCACTCAACGTCTGTTCAATACACCACCAGAATTCTTCTTCAGTTTCACCTTTCCAGGCAAACACAGGAATACCCTGATCCGCGATGGCAGAAGCAGCGTGATCCTGCGTTGAAAAGATATTGCACGATGACCAGCGCACGGTAGCGCCCAGGTCAATCAACGTTTCAATCAACACTGCTGTTTGAATAGTCATGTGCAGGCAACCAACAATGCGTGCACCTGCAAGTGGCTTTGAACCGGCATACTCTTCACGAATCGCCATCAGTCCAGGCATTTCGTTTTCGGCTATACGGATTTCTTTGTGGCCCCATTCGGCCAAGGTGATATCGGCGACTTTAAAGTCACCCGATACTTCTGACAGAGCTTCTGCGCCCATGTGTGTTTCCTTAGTTAAATTAGTTTTGATTAGTTTCGTTGAGCCTTTTTGGCGTTACGATACGCCCGCGACTTCTCGAGCAGAGTTTGTCACACCTGCAGCGGCTTTCAAGGCATCTGCTTTATCTGTGTTTTCCCAGGTAAAACCTTCAGTTTCACGACCGAAGTGCCCGTACGCTGCGGTCTTGCGATATTTGATTTTCTCTGCGTTTAACAGATCGAGCATGGTCAGTATTCCGTAAGGGCGAAGATCAAAATGCTCACGCACCAGCGCAGTAATTTTTTCATCAGCAATTTTGCCGGTACCAAAAGTATCGATCATGATCGATGTCGGCTCGGCAACACCAATGGCATAAGACACCTGAATCTCACATTTGTCAGCAATACCGGCTGCGACGATGTTCTTTGCTACATAACGTCCGGCATAGGCAGCGCTACGGTCAACCTTGGATGGATCTTTACCAGAGAAGGCACCACCACCGTGGCGAGCTGCACCACCATAGGTGTCAACGATAATCTTGCGACCGGTTAACCCGGCATCACCCATTGGGCCACCAACAACGAAAGCGCCAGTAGGATTGATATGAAATTTGGTATCACTATTCAGCCAGCCGGTAGGTGCAAGCACAGGTTTGATTACATTTTCCATGATCGCTTCTTGCAAATCAGACTGACTGGTTTCAGCAGAATGCTGAGTCGAAAGAACGACCGCGTCAATTCCTGCTATTCGGCCATCGACATAGCGAAAGCTCACCTGGCTTTTTGCATCGGGTCTTAACCAGTCTGCACCGGCGCGACGATACTCGGCGTGCTTTTCGACTAAGCGGTGTGCATAGGTAATTGGTGCAGGCATTAAAACATCAGTTTCGTTAGTCGCGTAACCGAACATTAGCCCCTGATCACCAGCACCCTGATCTTCCGGACGTGAACGGTCCACGCCCTGATTAATATCTGGCGATTGCACACCAATAGCAGTCATGACGGCACAAGTGTCGCAGTCGAACCCCATCGCCGAATCTGTGTAGCCGATTTCACGGATGGTGTTTCGAATCACTGCTTCATAATCAGGCTTGGCCGTGGTGGTAATCTCGCCAGCAATCATCGCAAGCCCGGTTTTAAATACTGTTTCGCACGCCACACGGGCATGCTTGTCTTCCGCCAGAATTGCGTCAAGTACCGCGTCGGATACCTGATCGGACATTTTGTCCGGATGGCCTTCTGAAACAGACTCAGATGTAAATATGTATTCCTTGGTCATAAGGTTGTCGTATCTCTGCTGATGTAAATGACACGGTTGATCGAGCTTGTCGCAAAGGCACCTGGTACCGCGCAACAGACGCAACCGCCAAATTATAGCCACTCCGAACAAATAAAGATATCTTTATATCGTTATATGATGGATTGCATAAAATCATCCGGCTCGGTTGCAAAAAGCGGGCACGATTCTCAAATTTGGCCTGTTTTAATACCCGAGGCCACTTTTTGCGTCGCCTTCAGATAACGCAGGGATGCCTCGAGTCAGTATGCGTAGTGAGACTTTCACTGGCTGTAGATGATGTTTTAGCACCTCGACAGCCACTGCAGGGTTACAACTGCCGCACATGAAGACGTCCAGCGCCGCATAGCCCTGCTCCGGCCAGGTGTGTACTGAAATGTGTGATTCTGCCAGCAAGGCAACGCCGGTGACTCCGGCACCATCGCCAAACGGATGCAAATGCACTGACAGTAGTTGCGCGCCGGACTGCTCAACCGCAGCGCGCATTGCAGCATCGATTACCCGGGTATCTGACAAATGCGATGCCCCCCAGAAATCAGCAATTACATGCGTTCCGATGCCACTGTTTTCGAGGTCCGACATCGGATCAGTCGTTGAGACCAGGCTTTTCCAGTGTGATTAGAATTAGCCTTTAACTAGAATGGAATATCGTCGTCAAAGTTAATGTCCGGTCCGGCTGCTGCCGCCGCTGCAACAGGTTGCTTTGCGGCCGGGGGATCCATTGGTGCAGTCGACTGAAAGTTCTGATCCGCACCACCGCCCATACCGCCTTTGCTGTCGAGCATTTGCATTTCGCTGGCAACGATTTCAGTGGTATAGCGATCCTGACCGTTCTGATCCTGCCACTTGCGCGTGCGCAAAGCGCCTTCGACATACACTTTTGAACCTTTGGTCAGATATTGCTCGACAATTTCAGCCAGGCGATTAAAAAAGACCACTCGATGCCACTCGGTTCGCTCCTGCTTCTGACCGGTGTTTTTGTCCGTCCAGGAATCGCTGGTGGCAATACTGATATTGGCAATGCGCGATCCAGTGGTCGTCGCACGCACTTCCGGATCGTTACCAAGATTGCCGACCAGAATTACTTTGTTGATTCCGCGTGCCATTACCCACACTCCAAATAGATTTTGACGGCCACCGACAGGCAGCCACTGATTGCCGATATGATAAACAGACTCACATCGTAATTGCAGCTTTTTGTCACATTAAACGGGCGTTAAACACGTTGTAAACTTAACATTACACCTGCTGCGATGCCCAAGTTAAGCGGGATAATATTGTCGCTTACGAACCGCCGAATTTAGTCTTGAAAACGACTTTCATTCAAAGCCGGTATGCGTAAAAAGGCCAAACCAAAATCAGCCATCCCCCTTCCCTCTCGGGTCGTGCCGCATTGTGTTAACAATACGTTTGACATCATATCCCGCGACACAGTACCGTTCCGGACCAATAAGCGCCGCTTATTTTATGTGTTCTAAACAACTGACACACCGGAGGTTATATGAATCTAAGAAAAACTCTCGTTGGAACGGCTATCGCGCTCGGTGCCGCTACCTTCACTGCAGGCACTGCCCTGGCCGCCTGTGCCACCGACGGCTTGCCAGGTGAAATGGAAAAGCCAGATGGTTTTCCAGAACGCGCGCTGTCTATGATCGTTCCATACGGCCCAGCTGGTGGTTCTGGCCAGGTCGCTCAAGCTATGGCGGAAGCCGTCACTGAACTGACTAAAGTTTCTATCAACCGCGACCACAAGCCAGGTGGTTCCGGCACGGTCGGCCTGACAGCCTATATGGCAACTCCGGCTGACGGCTACACCGTCCTCGAGCACATTGACGATGCCTCAAGCGCTCACGCTCTCGACTCCGAACGACCCAACCCTGCTGAAGATCTGATTCCACTGGTCACTTCGCAGATTACTTTTTCTCAAATATATATCCGCACTGAGGAAGACCGATTCAGCGATTGGCCTACGTTTGTCGAATGGGTAAAAGCACAGGATGGCAAAGCAACAATTGCCAACGTATCGAAAGAAGGTTCGATGGAACGCGTGACGATGAAATTCATCACCGACGCTACCGGCATGCAAATCCAGCAGATCTCTTTTGACAAAGGCGCGCCTCGCTACGGTGCACTGGCTGGTGGTCAGGTAGACGCGCTGTTTGAGCAACCCGGTGACGTGCGTAAATTTCTCGACTCAGGTATGTTCAAACCAATCCTGACAATTCTTAAAGACGCACCAGAAGCGTTCGCAGACGTACCCAGCCTGACTGACGTGGGCCTGGACTTCGAACCGCTGTTCCGTTTTCGCGGTTTCTACGTTGCAGCTGGCACACCTGAAGATCGTGTTAAATGGCTTCAATGGGCATTCCAGAAAGCCTACTGTGAAGAAAGCTATCAGGCATACAACGAAAGCAAATTCATGACATTGATCGAAAGCTTCCGTGATACCGAAGGCTCAAAAGAACTCATTACCAACACTATCGCCCAATACCGCGATGTGTATAAGGAAATGGGTCTGGAAGTAAAATAAGTACTCCTGTTTGTACCAGGGTCACTCAAT
The DNA here is from genome assembly GCA_937931165.1 of uncultured Granulosicoccaceae bacterium. GTDB lineage: Bacteria > Pseudomonadota > Gammaproteobacteria > Granulosicoccales > Granulosicoccaceae. The sequence goes on along the minus strand of CALHCI010000019.1, from coordinate 3,304 downwards.
CGAGTGACCCTTTGTTCTTCGCTACTACCCCACCGGCATTTACTCAGGTCGCTTCATGAGCAAGCTAAAATTCAGCCATTACTTCGAGCTTTTTTTCTGGTTAATGCTGGTCCTGGTGTTTTTCGGTTACTCATTCGAATTCAATAAAGACATCGAAATCTACAAGTATGGCGCAACGCTGTGGCCAAGAACCATACTGTTGCTTATTGCGCTGGCTGCTATCGGACAGTTCTTTGATCAACGCAAAAACGGCGACAAGGCGGCCAGCAACACAATGGCTGCAGCACATGAAGGCCCGGACTCAAACCCGGAACACACCGGGGCAGCCTGGTATACAAGCACTTTTATACTATTGGCCATACCGTTTGTTTACATGACAATCCCTGAGAAAATTGCACCGCTTTTTTCTATTGAAGAAGAAGGGCTTGGCAACTTCAAACTGATCTGCGCGGCGGTACTTTTTATTGTTTATTTAGGCTTCGCCTGGCGCAATCATGTCGGCGGCATACTCGCATTACCTATTTTCTTTGCCGCCCTGCTGCAAGACATCGGCTTCTATGCACTTGCTCCGGTATTTATCATTGGTGTGATGATTCTCATGGGCGAACGCAGAGCGACCCGTATGGCGTTAGTCATGCCGTTTATCTATGGCATTCTGCTGGCATTTTTCGTCTCGCTACTGTACGTCGGACTCCCCACGGGCAATATCAAACCCTTCTACGATTTTGGCAACTGGGTTGTCACCCTGCTGCAATAGGCACACATGGAAACCTTCAATAATTTTATCGGCGGTACCGTCACGCTGTTCGGCGACCCGATCGGCATACTGATTTTCTTTGGTGGTGTCGTCGGCGGCATGCTGTTTGGTGCCATACCCGGTGTCAGCATGCTTACGCTCGCAGCTATTCTGTTGCCATTCACCGCGCATCTCAGTGCCGAACACGGCATTATGCTGTTCTCGGTGATTTACTGTACCGGGGTTTACGGCGGTGCGATCACCGCTATTTTGTTTAATATTCCAGGGGCACCCGAAAACGCCCCCACCGCCTTCGATGGCTACCCCATGACACTCGACGGCAGAGCAGGCAAAGCCGTAGGTGCCGCAGTCATGTGCTCGGCGATTGGTGGCACCATTTCATGCGTCATCATGATGTTTGCAACCGCACCAATCGCTGGCTGGGCAATCAGAGCATTTGGTCCACCGGAAATTTTTGCACTGGTATTTTTCGGCCTGGCAGTTGCCGCATCGGTCGGTGCTAAAACGTTCTGGAAAGGCTGGCTTTCAATTATGGCGGGCCTGATGATCGCCGTCGTCGGTCTGGATCCGGTCGGTGGCATAGAGCGCTATAACTTCGACATGCCTTATCTGGCTGCGGGCATTCACTTTATCCCGACTATTCTCGGTTTTTTCGCAGTCTCTGAGATCTTCGTGCAGGCTGAGAAAAAAGCCACCGGCGCGTACAAAGCACCTGAACTTAGTGTCGACTTCCCGACCTTCAAAGAGTTATGGCTGCATAAAATCGCCGTTATTCGATCAATCATTATCGGTTTTTTCTGCGGTATTCTGCCAGGTATCGGTGCCACTCTCGCCGCCTTCATGGGCTACAACGAAGCCGTTCGCTGGTCTAAAGATCGCCTCAGCTTTGGCAAGGGAAAAATCGAGGGCGTTATCTCCTCTGAAACCGCCAACAACTCGGCAACCGGTGCCGCGATGATTCCGTTACTGGCACTCGGCTTACCCGGCGGTGCGCTGACAGCAATGATGGTAGGTGTATTCCAGATGCACGATATGGAACCCGGCCCTCTGGTGTTTATCAACAGCCCTGATCTGGTGTGGGTTGTTTTTGCGGCAATGTTCTTTGCGAATCTTTCAATCTTACTGGTCGGTTTTCTCGAGGCGAAAACCATCGTTAACCTGCTCCGTATTCCTTTCCAGTTTCTGGCTCCAATGATTTTGCTGCTCGCCACCGTTTGTTCTTACGCAGTCAGAGGGCTGGTGATTGATGTTGTGGTGATGTTTGTTGCCGGTGTCGCAGGTTTCTTTTTGAGACGCTCCGGTTATTCGGTCGCTGGCATTGTGCTGGGCTTGATACTTGGAAAAATCGGTGAGCAAACTTTTGCACAGGCAATGCAAATGCTGCACTTTGAATTCACCGGGTTCTTTAATCGCCCAATTGCGCTCGGGCTGCTAATCGCAGGTTTTATCACCATTGGTGCGAGCGTGTATGGCGCTTTCTTCAAGAAAAGCGACGTTCAACAAAGCGAAGCCTGATCTGCCAGATAGACAATCCAGAAAGAAACTATTAAACAAAAATCTGCCGGACAACTGCCTGTCCGGCGCCGGCGCTAGTACTATTGGCCTGAAGATTTGTTCCGGGGTCTTCCAAACCATACTGTGAACAATACCACCGTAACAATCATCATTCCCATCCCCTCTCTTGCAGTCTCTACCTCCCACCACACTTCCTGACGCCACCAGCCCTCGGCTCGTGGCCAGAAATAGATAACCCCCGACACCGACAGGAAAATACAGGTTAACAGGCACCAGTGTGCGAATCGGGTCCCGAGTAATGAACGCCTGAACACCGCAATGGCTAACCAGGCGGCTGGTACGGCATAAATTAACATCCACCCCAGGCCATCCGGATCGTTAACCTGAACTGCCATAAAAGCCAGCATAACTAGTAGTAAAAGAACGTAAACCGACCGCATAAATACTTTCCAATTGCTAAACGTGAAGGGTACCGATGCTGCGGACGACCGCGTGAATTTCACAGCGATCTGCACAAAAGGCACTACACTTGAATTGTAGATGTATGCAGCACAATGATCAGATAATTTAGAGCTTAATCCCCTCATGCCCCACCCCAACCTGCAGAGTTCTCCAGACAGTTCTGTCAGCACCGCGGCGCACGAACCGGTTGCTGTGTCTGCAACACCTTACCTGCAAAAATTTTCGGTACCTTTTGAGTACCCGGTGTACTTTACAAACGCGTTGTTCAACCCTGACAACCTCATCCTCGTGCAGACGCTCTGCCGCATAGAGCCAGAAAACCGTCACCGCATTATTATTTTTATTGACGATGGCGTCATCAACGCGATGCCGCAATTGAATGATGATATCACCCGCTATTGCAATACACACGATCTGCAAATTGATCTGGTCCGTGATCCGGTGGCAATGCCTGCAGGTGAAAAGCTGAAGTCAGAGTTGCACTATGTTGAGCAAATGCAAAAGCACCTGGCTGAGCACAGAATTGACAGACACTCATACGTGATCGCTATCGGTGGCGGAGCACTACTC
>CALHCI010000018.1 GCA_937931165.1 uncultured Granulosicoccaceae bacterium | reverse complement strand
CTATCGCCGCGCGGGAATAAACAAACAACGGTGTGCCGAATTGTTCGGCAAGTTGTGCGCAGGCTACATTTTCTACAAACAGTTCACCGTCGCGCTTTTCGATTTTTGCCATTAGGATAAATACTAATTGTTGGCCCTCTTTCTGACATCCTCTTCCAATACAGGTATTTCCACCACAACACCTTCCACATCACCACCAGTTGGTGTGGCTGCCCCATCCACAGATGGAAGCGTTGGGAAATCGGTGATAATCGTATCGGGCACCGGGGTAATATCTGACAGGTATAAATCGGATTTAAAGCCGCATCCTGTCAACAGGCTGGGGAGACTTGTAGAAAGTAAGGTTAAAGGGATTAATGATTTCATAGTTTTGTACCTTGAAACGATAAGAATCTTTAGTACAGCTCTGCTCAACGGGTTGGCATTCAATGATGTTGAACACTCCGCTGAGGGGCAAAACAGTAACACGTAAACGCCTGAACGAATACATTTACCATGGCCATTATTCACTCAAGATAGTCAGACCTACTGTATTTCAGGCTCAAAGCCAGATACCCGATAAATAATAACAATAACGACCAGTCCATGGTTCCGGCACTGTTACTTTTTACCATGGCATCGCTAAACTGCACCTGTACCAATGGATCCGGTTGCAGCAGATTTGTGTGGCTTGCAATCCATTGTGTAAATGCCGGTACACTGGCATACACGCCGGGTACGCTTTCGGTTGCACCACAGCCAAGACCAAAACTGGTGACACCGGCAAGTTGCCAGTCACCATCGACACTGACCAATAACGGCCCGCCGCTGTCACCCTGACAGGCATCCCGTTGTTGTACGGGGTTAGAGGCACACACATGAATAGAGCGAATATCAAGTCCTGCGCTACTTAAATTATTGGCCCGGAAAAAACTTTGCCATTGAGTACGACACGTCTCAGTGTTGTGCAAATTCAATAACGCAGACAGCGGAGTTGCACTGACCGATTGCACCATAGTTACCGGCGTCAGCGGTTGTCGAATCGAAGTACTGCCCCAACCCAATACCAGTGCCGCTTCGGACGCAGCGCTACTGGCGTCGAGATTCTGCTGCGAAATCAAAGTCACCGGTTTTCCTCGCAACGGCGGCTCAGCCAGACGCAGCAAAGCAACATCGTTTTCACCCCATGGGCCCGACAGTCGGTAATCCCCGGGAATGACCTCAATCACTGACTGCGCATAGTTGCGGTCGAGTTGCAGATCATGTGCACCGACATTAACCATTAACTCACGCGGCTCAAGCACCCGGAAACTTCCGGCACTATCAACGTCGATCACACAATGCGCTGCGGTCAATACCCAGGTGCCACCCAGATAAGTCGCACCACACACTACGGTATCCGGCACCACACCTTCTACTGCAACGAAAGCTTCGCTGCCACTGGACAATGCGAACATTAATGCATCGTAGCCAGCCTGGTTTGTCACTGACACAGCAGGTATTGAAGGCTCGTGATCAGCCAAATCCCCTTGTATCAACACACCACCTGATGGTCTGAATATCGCACCCACACCACCTGCGGCACTACAATTAGCTAGTTGTTGCGATGGTTTCAGTCCGGGTCCATCAGCGGTGGCGAAATCGTAGGCAATCGAACAGACCCTGCCCGCCGCTCCGTAACATGGCGACAGTGCCAAACCACAATCATAAAGCCGACCTGAAAAAGGTTGCTGTAACCCTGCTCCCAGATATTCAGCGAAAGCATCAGTGTTGCCAAGCTTAAAAATAGCTTTGCGACCTGACAGCACTGCTGTCAAAAACGGATACTCACCTGCTGACACAGGTTCACCGTTGGTGACTTTTATATGCCTGTTTGCCGCAGACCCGAAAATGTCTCCGGCCTGAACTGTCGACCCGGTAGAAAGCAGAAAACAGAACAGCCCCACGGTGTACAGTATCTTGGCGTATTTGAAGTGGAAGATGAGCAAGGCGTTATAGCGGTTAGAAAGTTATTGCAACAAATAGTTAGATTGCAAAATGATGCATGAATCCACCGCAAAGTTTGCTGAACTTCAACCCATAATCACAGTGTCGCATTGCCGGCATTTGTGATAAACCACACAAAATAACCGCAAGGTAAAAAATTCATTCGCAAAGGTTATCCAATGACTCCGGCCATCAAGCTGTTGGACAAGCTAGAAATTCAATACACCATTCGTCAATACACTGCTGATTCAGAGCAGAGAAACTTCGGTGAACACGCCGCAAAAGCGCTTGACCAGAACCCGGATCAGGTATTCAAAACACTGATGGCGGTGATCGATGGCAATACAAAAAAACCCGTGGTGGCGCTGATTGCCGTCCCAGATCAGCTCGACCTTAAGAAAATTGCTGCCACCTGCGGTGGCCGCAAAGCGAGCATGGCGGAACCCGGCGCCGCACAACGCATGACGGGCTACATTATCGGTGGTATCAGCCCATTGGGTCAGCGACAGCTGTATACCACTTGTATTGATACTGCAGCGCAAAATTTCGATAGCATTTTCGTTAGCGGTGGCAAGCGTGGTTTACAGCTGGAGATTGGTGTCGATGATCTGCGCAGGGTGTTACATGCCAGTTTCGTTGAGCTGGCGCGATAGCCTTCTTAAACACCAGTCAAAGATATTTGACCCGCACTGATTATTCGCTTCCACACATGCATAGATAATAATCAGGCAAACGTTCCGATGTATCGCAGTGTAGGTTCACCTTCAGATAACACAGGTCGCTCTTTCACATTTGTTTTTCAAGTTGTCTCCGCTGCTGCCGATACCCATGACCGCACTGGATGCTGTCAGCCCGGGAGACACCTGTTTGCTAAAAACTCTAGTGGTACAGATGGTACTAACGCTTATTGCAGGGCCAATCGGACTGGCCTTTAGCAATGTTCGCACTGCATTAATCGCAACATTGTTCACCCTTGCTACGGTGCTTGTGTTCAACGGCAAGCTTTTGCTAATCTGGCTTATCGCAATGGCCCTGTCCACCATCACCGGTGTACTGCTGATCAGAGCAAAGTATCAACGACACAACATCGACAATTTTCAACTTTCCACTTATGTGGGCACCGTCTGTTGCCGCGTCATTAAAAAGGGGCGTGTACCAAGAAGCTACCAGCCGGTATTAAACCGGCTTCGACTCAGAAAAAAAATTAACCGGATCCTTAACGGTGTTCTGGCCTGTATGTGTGTTGTACTAACCGCGTTGATTGTTAATCCTCAATGGACAGATTACCTGCGGTTTGTTCAATCCAGCCAGCACACAGCAACTTCTGCTACAACCGAGCGTGTTGCAGCTCAAATGGCAAAGCAGAAGTTATCATTGCTACAAGAGACAGACAACGGATTCACTCTTAAATCGAGTAATTTTGTACCCGGTAAAAATGGTAATCACCGGGCACTTTTGACTATTGCCTGTACCGAGAACCGTACCTCTTTGTCACTAAGCACAGACGATGTTCTGGGTACAAGCGACAGCAGCATCACACTACACCTGAATGGCAATGAAAAAGTTGATCAAATCTGGAAGATAGACGATCAGCTTCATCAGGCCAGAGCACGCAGTCCCATCAGTACTTTGAGAAGAATAAACAGCAGTGAGAATATCTCGGTGCAATACAGACCGTTCGGACATGATACGGATAACAAGGCACAGTTTGATATTAAAAGTATCAGGCAGGCAACTGCAATCATCAGAAAGCGTTGTCACTGGTAAGCGGGTTACAAGTGATCGGCAATACTATATAGCGCTTCAATACATGACCTGCCGAGTAAAGCAGAACGTTCAGCAGACCAGCCGTGATGCAGGTCAGGTGACAGCTCGGTGTCTTTAAAAGGCATCTCAAGGGTCATTGCCGGACAGTTGAACGTTTCTGCAATGTAGTTACTGCAAATACCATAGTTGGCGCGTCCGGCAGGGGTAACCGGATAACCGACAGTGGTTTGAAAATCGGGGTTGGCACGTTGCAGGTTATGTTTGAATGTTTCCTGTAGCTGTTGTCGCTTTTCGTTCCACGAGGCTACGCCCTCGGTTCCTGCAATAAAGTTGTAAGGTATTGCCTCATCGCCATGTACATCAAGGCAAAAATCTACACCGGTTTCATGCATTTTTTGCCGCACCAGGTACACCTCGGGCGAATGCTCGACAGACGGCGAACTCCACTCACGATTCAGATTACGACCGGCAGCATTGGTACGCAGGTAGCCGCGATAGCTGCCATCCGGATTCATGTTAGGTACCACGTAAAAAACCATCTGTTTGAGTAATTCCCGAACTACCGCATCATTACCATCCACAAGACGCTGCAGATACCCCTCCATCCACCATTGTGCCATGGTCTCTCCAGGGTGTTGCCTGGCGATAGCCCAGGCTTTAAGCGGCGCATCGTTCTCTCCTATCTGAAGGCAATCCAGGGTGCGGCCATCAACGGTGTGACCAAGAACGTGTGTGCTGACTAAATCACAACTTGAAATTCGACCAATTAGATTGTCATGCTGCTGCAGTGAATAGGGGGTGAAGTAGGCAACCCACAACACATCGCTTTGCATATCGACTGAAAAGCACAGACCTCTGTCATCGTATTCGGTTTGCAGTCGATACCAGTTTGTACGGTCATTCGATACCACCACGTTATAGTTTTCCCAGCCCGCCGGATACGCACTTGATGCAGCGTTTTCAATAATGATCTGAAAACGGGAAGCACGTGCTGCCGTCACGCGGAAATAAAACCACTGAAAAAACTCGCCACCGGCGTCTGCTTCAATAGCCAGACGAATCTGTGTGGCGTCATCGCTTTGCAGGCGACGTATATTGCCGCCATCAAAACAACTGTCAATCACTGCAGTCATGTAACGCTCTTTAATTATCTGGAAAGACGAAGCGGCAGGTTAAAACTCATCTATCTGTGCAAGAATAGCGTCTACATTAGCTTCATCAGGCATTCGCCAGTCACCACGTGGAGACAGACTAACACTGCCGACCTTGGGTCCGGATGGTAACGTACTGCGTTTAAACTGCTGGGTATAAAAGCGCCTGAAGAAAAGTCGCAGCCATTTTTTAACGGTAATGGCATCGTACTTATCGGCAAACGATAACAATGTCAGTTGATAGATTTTTGCAGCGTCAAAGCCATTTCTTAAATAGTGGTAGATAAAAAAGTCATGCAGTTCATATGGCCCGATAATCGATTCAGTCTCTTGTGCAATATCATCATCATCTGATGGAACAAGTTCGGGTGAAATCGGTGTATCCAGTACCCGCAGTAATGCATCGGAAAGTGCATCGTCTGCACGATGTCTGGCATACCAGCGGCACAGATATTTCACCAGCGTTTTGGGTACACTGCCATTGACGTTATAACTCGACATATGATCCGCGTTATAGGTACACCAGCCAAGGGCGAGTTCTGACAGATCACCGGTGCCCACCACAATTCCACCGGTTTTATTGGCCATATCGAACAATACCTGCGTGCGCTCACGCGCCTGTGCGTTTTCGAATACAACATCATGATCACCACTGTGATTAAGATCTTTAAGATGCTGTTCAACCGATTGATCGATGCGAATTTCTATTAAGCTGGCTGTTGCTGCTTTGGCGAGCATACGCGCACTTTGTAGTGTATGTTCGCTGGTCGCAGGACCGGGTAAGGTAATCACGGTAAGATCGGTGTTGTCACGTTCAAGAATGTTCAGCGCATCAATACACACCAACAGAGCAAGCGTAGAATCTAGACCACCGGACAACCCAAGTACCAGAGTTTTAGCGTGCGAGGCAAGTATGCGTCGTGCCAGGCCGGTTGCCTGAATCTTAAGAATATCTACCGCGCGTGCTGAAAACTCGGATTCATCGTTCGGTACAAACGGATGTGCCCGATAACTTCGCTGCAACTGCTCTATAGGTAATACCGGCTGCTTACCCACAGTCGTGTAGCCCTGTGGCCTTGCAGCACTCGCAAAGGTGTTATTGCGGGTACGGTCGTGACGCAACAACTGCCAGTCCATCTCTGCAGTTAAGCTCGACCCCTGCATTGCAAAACGTTCGGATTCCTGCAGCAGCACGCCATTTTCTGCAAATAAATGATGGCCACCAAAAACAATATCTCGAGTCGACTCGGTTGGGCCGGCTGAGGCGTACAAATAGGCACACACACCCTGTGCACTGGCCATTCTGACCAGATCACGTCGATAGTCTGCCTTGGCCACCAACTCATTACTGGCCGACAGATTAACAATCAGCTCGGCACCGGCTCGCACATGTGACGTGTACGGGGGTACCGGGTGCCAGAGGTCTTCACAGATCTCGATCGCAAAGCGACTTTCACCCAGCGTAAAAAGCTGATTGGTTGTTATTCGAAAGGAACCGAGCTGTGGACTATCAATGTTTTCATCTATGCCCTCACCGGAGACAAACCAGCGCTTGTCATAAAACTCACCGTAGTTCGGGTTGGATATTTTTGGCACCGCACCGGTCACCTTCCCTCCCTGACAAACAAAAGCCGCATTGATCATACGGCCGTCCGACAGTCGATAAGGCGCGCCAACAACCACAGTTTGTACGCGGCTTGCCTTGGCAATTCGCACAAGTGCGGTGTCTATCTGATCGACCATCCCCTGATTGAAAAACAGATCTTCACAGGTGTAGCCGGTAATAGAGAGCTCCGGGAAAGCGACCAGAGACACGGCATCATTGGCGGGATTCTGCAGACAGGCGAGTATGGCATCGGCATTCGCTGCCGGATTCCCAATGGACACGACCGGTGCAAACGCCGCGACCCTGATATAACCGAATTGAGCAAAGTTCATTGACTGATTCTAGCAGTTGTATGGACGGAAATTTACCAGGCAATTACAGTGGTCGCGACGAACCCTGACCAAAGCTCACTCGCGCTGATCAGAGTGTCGCCCTGCCCCGGGGTGACAAGCCGACAACCTTGTCAAACCGCACAGTGATCTTGCTACACTCCGCGCCACCACACCCGGCCCGTATTGCGGCAAACGACTACACTAAATAACATGGCTACAAAACACTACGATTCAATTGTGATTGGCTCCGGACCGGCGGGTGAAGGGGCATCGATGAAACTTGCCAAGTGTGGTCAGCACGTGGCGATTATCGAACACTATAAAGACGTCGGTGGCGGCTGCACGCACTGGGGCACCATACCCAGTAAGTCACTGCGGCACTCGGTGCAGATGGTCAGCCGTTTTCGTGTCGATCCGATTTTCCGCCGCCGCGTCGGGCATATAGATGTTACCTGGCAGGAGCTGGTGAAATCGGCACAGTCGGTTATCGACAACCAGGTGCAGATGCGCGAAGAATTCTACTTTCGCAATCGCGTAGATCTATACCGTGGATCAGCGCAGTTCCTCGACCCCAATACACTGGAAATTCACCACAAAAACGGCAGTATCGAAACCTGTCGCGCAGACCACATTGTGATTGCCGCAGGCTCCGTTCCGTATCAGCCTGACGATATCGATTTTAACCACCCGCGTGTCTGCGACAGCGATTCCATTTTAAATATCGACTTTGTACCTCGCTCGGTCATTATTTATGGCGCCGGTGTCATTGGTTGCGAATACGCTTCAATTTTTGGCAACCTCGGCGCCAAGGTCGATCTGGTCAATACACGTGACAGGCTGCTATCTTTTCTCGATGCAGAAATATCTGATGCGCTTGGTTATCACTTTCGCGAGATTGGCGTGACCGTACGCAACGATGAAACCTATCAAAGTGTTGAAGCGAACGATGATCACGTTATTTTGCATCTTGCCAGTGGAAAAAGATTCAAAGCCGACGTAGTGCTATGGGCAAACGGCAGGTCGGGGGCAACCGACAATCTGCAACTCGATAAGGCCAATATCACCGCCAATAATCGCAAACAGCTCGACGTCGATGACAACTATCGAACAACAGTCCCTCACATTTACGCAGTCGGTGATGTGGTCGGTGCCCCGGGGCTTGCCAGTGCCAGTTACGATCAGGGGCGCTTTGCAGGAACGCACATTGGTGAAGGGCACTGTGACGATCAATTAATCAGTGATATTCCTACCGGAATTTATACCGACCCCGAAATCAGTTCAATTGGCCACACCGAGGCAGAACTGACCGAGCGGAAAGTGCCTTACGAGGTCGGACGCGCATTGTTCCGGTCTATCGCGCGTGCACAAATTACCGGCCAGACCACCGGTATGATCAAGCTGCTTTTTCACACCGGTACACTGGAAATTCTGGGTATTCACTGCTTTGGTTATCAGGCCTCGGAGATTATTCATATTGGCCAGGCCATCATGCGCCAGCCGGCGCCTGGCAATAAAGTCACCTACTTCACTGAAAATACCTTTAACTATCCGACAATGGCAGAAGCGTATCGGGTTGCAGCCCTTAACGGGCTCAATAGAATTCAGTGGCACGGTACCAACAGCCTGATGGACGGTTGTGCTGAGCCGAAAGCCAACGATGATGGAATGACAGGCGAGCTACCGGGTTAATGGTTATCCGGTTAAAGGTTTAACCGGTTCTCTCAAGTTCAGCGCGTGCGGTGGCGATTGCTTGTCTCACCTGAGCAGGTGCGGTACCACCGACATGTGACCGGCTTGCCACAGAACCTTCAAGCGTCAGTACATCAAAAACATCGTCAGTAATTGTGCTGTGAAAACCCTGTAATTCTTCAATGGTCATTTCACTGAGGTCACGTTGCTGCTCAACACCGAACCTGACCGCGTTGCCCACCACTTCATGCGCTTCACGAAACGGTAAGCCTTTGCGAACCAGATAATCAGCCAGATCGGTAGCAGTGGCAAAGCCTTTTTTTGCCGCCATGTACATGTTTTCAGGTTTCGGAATGATCGCAGGTATCATGTCTGCAAATGCACACAGGCTGTCGTGAAGCGTGTCGACAGTATCGAATAGTGGCTCTTTGTCTTCCTGATTGTCTTTGTTGTAGGCAAGAGGTTGTGATTTCATTAACGTCAGCAGGCTGACCAGATGCCCGTTTACGCGCCCGGTTTTTCCCCTGACCAGTTCAGGTACATCCGGGTTTTTCTTTTGCGGCATGATACTGGAACCGGTACAGAAGCGATCGGGCAGCTCGATAAAATCAAACTGCGCGCAAGACCACAACACCAGTTCCTCTGCCATACGCGAAAGGTGCGTCATGGTAATCGCCGCAGCCGCACAGAATTCGATGGCAAAATCACGATCGCTGACGGCGTCGAGTGAGTTGGCGGTCACTGCGTTAAAACCAAGTTGTTCGCGGCTGAATTCACGATCAATAGGATAAGGCGTCCCGGCCAGAGCTGCGGCGCCGAGGGGCATGACATCAACCCGTTTGGCACAGTCGTTAAATCGATCAACATCTCTTTTGATCATTTCAAACCACGCCATCACATGATGACCAAAAGTCACCGGTTGTGCCGTTTGCAAGTGTGTGAAGCCGGGCATAATGACATCCGCATGGGCTTCGGCAAGCGTTAACATCCCTGTTTGCAGACGCTTTGCCTGCGAGCACACAAGATCAATGGCATCACGCACATACAGGCGAATATCTGTGGCGACCTGGTCATTTCTTGAACGCCCGGTGTGCAGCCTTTTACCTGCATCACCAATGCGCCGCGTGAGCTCGGCTTCGATATTCATGTGTACGTCTTCAAGCGCGACAGACCACGGAAATTCACCGGCTTCAATTTCTGCAGAGATCGCTGCAAGCCCGCTCAGAATATCGTTAACGTCTTGTTCACTGAGCACGCCAACGTGACCGAGCATACGTGCGTGCGCTCTGGAACAATTAATATCCTGTTGTGCCATGCGTTGATCAAAGGTTACCGAGGCGGTAAAGGCCTGGACAAATTCATCAGTGCTTTCGGTGAATCTGCCACCCCACAGCGTATTGCTCATTGGTGTTGCGCTCTTAAATATGCAGGAAAAGGATTGGCAATCCAGGTAGACGGCTGGTCAACGGCATGTCAATCAGATTGCTTTTGACAGATAATAACTTACCTGACCCGGTGCGGCGACGCACAAACCTACGGACCGCAAAACAGATGTCAAAGCCATTGCGTATAGCAACCCGCAAAAGCCCGCTCGCCGTCTGGCAGGCAGAAGAAGTACAACGGCAACTGGCAAAGCACCGGATTACCTCCGAGCTGGTACCCATGAGCACCCGCGGAGACGAAATACTGGAAACACCACTAGCCAAAATAGGCGGCAAGGGGCTGTTTATAAAAGAACTGCAACGCGCCATGCTCGATGGCAGAGCAGACCTTGCCGTACATTCAATGAAAGATGTGCCGGCAGATTTTCCAGAGGGTTTGCACTTGTCGGTCATATTGCCGCGAGACAACCCGACAGACGCTTTTGTATCCAACGACTACAACACGTTGGACGATCTGCCGGAAGGTGCCAGAGTCGGTACCTGCAGCCTCAGACGTCAAAGCCAGTTACTCGAAAAATATCCGCATCTGCGCATGCTCGATCTGCGCGGCAATGTAAACACGCGCTTGCAGAAACTCGACCGCGGTGACTTTGAAGCCATCATTCTGGCCAGCGCCGGTCTTATTCGACTGCAGATGCCGGATCGCATTCGCTGTGAACTGGCTCCGGAAACCCTGCTGCCGGCGTGCGCCCAGGGTGCCATTGGTGTCGAATGTTCAAGCGCTGATACCCGGGTTAACGAGCTGCTGTCGCCACTACACGATAATCACACGGCAACGCGTGTCACCTGTGAGCGCAGCCTCAATGCCAAACTCGGTGGCAGTTGCCAAACGCCTATTGCTGCCTATTCAACGTTGAATAACAACCAATTGTATTTGCGCGGACTGGTCGCCATGCCGGATGGCAGCAAGGTAGTACGTGCCGAGATGACAGACACACCCGACAATGCCGCAGAACTTGGTAACGCGGTGGCTGAAAAACTGCTCGCAAACGGTGCTGACGAGATTGTCCGGTATCTCGCCAATGCAAACGACTGACACACCGTTACCCAGGTCGGTTATTGTCACCCGACCTGCTCATCAGGCAAGTGGTTTTGCGGCACGCATAGCAGCGCTTGATCTTAAGCCGATCCTGTTCCCGACTATTGATATTCAACTACGTAAAACCACTCTAAAAGTAACAGAATCAAGTGTGCTGATTAACAGTGGTTTGTGGATATTTACCAGTACCAATGCAGTTGCCGGTGCAATACAGTGCGGTGTGTTCCGGTATCGTCAACAACATAAAGTAGCGTGTATTGGAAGCGCCACCAATGCAGCACTGCAACAAGCCGGTATCGCACCGGACTTTGTGCCAGACATCAGCGGCACCAGTGAAAATCTAATAGCGTATCTTGAGCAGGCTGGCATGCCGGAAGGTGCGGTGACCATTGTGCGTGGAGATGGAGGAAGAGATCTGCTGAAAACGTCACTGCAGAATAGTGGTCATCGTGTTGACTACCTCGATGTCTATCGCCGCGCCCTGCCCGTCGTCGACGCTGATGTGTTGCAGCAAACCATCGCCGCACTGCCATGTATGATCAGTGTCACCAGCAATCAGGGCCTTGATAACCTGTTGCAGCTGATTCCGGAAAACGCCCACGCTCAGTTGTTTGCATCACGATTGATCGTAAACAGTGAACGGGGCGCAATAACTGCCAGAACCTGTGGGTTCAACAACACGATTGAAGTGGCGCAACCACCCGGTGACAGTGGTCAGCTCGCAACACTTGAGAAGCTGTTTACTAAAAATATGTGACTCACCAGTCATTCCGGCAACTTTTAACGGTAAAGACTCAATCTCTGCCGTCGATTGGCCGTCTCCCTGTTATGTCTTCATTACTTTTACATATCAGTGATTAAGCGCCTTTTGTTGACACTAACTCTGTGTTCAACAGGCAACAACACTGAATTGCAGGGAATCCGATGAAAAAACACTATTCGATAGCCGCTATCGCTGCAGCCGCAATGCTGCTCAGTGCCTGTGCAACCACCATCAGCGGTGGCAGCAACACCCAGTATGCTGAAAATGCTATTCGCGATGCCAAAATCGCCGGTGCTGAGACCTATGCGATTGCAGAATACACCACAGCAAACGCGTCGCTTGCCAGGGCGAAACAACTTTTTCTCCACAATCGCCCGGATCGTGCCCAAAAATTGCTGCAGCTTTCAATTGCGCAAGCTGATCTTGCCAAAGCGATCAGCGAAGCGGAACACGCTGAAATGACGCTAAGTCAGCTGCAAAACAACTAAGTTGGCCGAAAATTCGACGGTAGAATCCATGTTCAAGCGACAACTTTTAAAAATAAGCCCTGTTCTGATCGGTATAGCCCTAGCCGGCTGTGCCAGTAAACAGTCTTGGGTCCCTGAGCTCGAAGAAGCACAGAAAACCTACGCACAAATAAGTCAGGATCCAATTGTGGCATCACTGGCCGGTGAAGAGCTGCAAGCTGCACAACAGCAACTACAGCGCGCTGAAAGCGCCGCAGCTGCCTTTCGCAAGCCGCAAAGTGTGGCACACGAGGCGAGACTGGCGACGTTGCAGACGCTGACCGCACAGCAGCGTGCCCGTTCACTCACTGCTAATCACTCGCTGCAGGTATCACTGGGGCAGGATTCGTTCTTGTCCGAACAGGAAATAGCAGCAGCCACCATGATTGAAGCCCCACTGGACGCCAACCCGATTATGGCCGCGGCGCATTCCGGTGACAGCATTCAGGCGCAACTGGCGTCACTCAGTCAACAACTTGCCAGCCTTCAGGCGCAGTTGGCAGCAACTCAACAACCTGCACAAACCGTTGTCGTGCCGGCGCCAGTACCCGCAGTTCAACAACCAGTGCCCGCCATTCAGCAACCTGTCACACAGACAGTTGCACAAGCAATACCCCAGGCAACATCTCAGGCTGCTCCACAACAACTGACACGGGCAACAACAGCGCTTGCCGCTGAGCCTGTTCAGGAAACAACTATTGCAGCAGCGCCTCAACAAGCTACCGACCAGCAATTGCTGCAACCCGAACCCCTGCAGCTAACCCCACAGCGCCAAATTGAGCCTGTGCTGAGTGCAGGAGCGCAAATTGCGCAGCAACAACCTGTTTATCAGGTAGCACCAACCGCACAGCAAGCTGAACCCGCGATTGGTGCTGCGATGGCCGCACCTGCAACAACGTCGGTGCAGGCACTACCCGGTCAGCAACAGATTCAACATCAGCTGCTGGCAATGAATGCCAAGCCAAATACACGTGGCATGTCACTTATGCTGGGTGAACGCTACTTTGAAAGCGGCACTGCCGGTCTGATGAATCAGCGTGCAGCACGTCATCTCGATAATGTTGCGGCGGTATTGCGTCAGAACCCGGTTTTAACACTGGATATCGAAGGGCATACGGACAATCAGGCAGCCCCTGAGAACAGTCAGGACCTGTCGGTCAATCGCGCTATTACCATCAAGTCTGCGCTGGTGCTTCGCGGTATCGATGCAAATCGAATTGATACCCGCGGCTTTGGTCACACCCGACCGATTGCAGACAACGACAGCCCATTGGGACGTTTGCAAAACCGTCGCGTTGAACTGGTATTTCCGGTGGCGCAATCAGAAGGCTGAAAAACACAGCGGTAAAAACTGAAAAAGCCGGCTTTTTAGCCGGCTTTTTTATGCCTGAACGTTCTTTTTAAAGCGCTGGCTACAGTCCGAGAGATGACCACATCTCATCCACCCGGCTTTTTGTCGCCTTATCCATCACGATGGGTTCACCCCACTCCCGATCGGTTTCGCCAGGCCACTTATTGGTCGCGTCAAAACCCATTTTCGACCCCAGTCCGGAAACCGGTGAAGCAAAATCCAGGTAATCAATGGGTGTGTTTTCAATGGTCGTGCAGTCGCGCGCCGGGTCCATGCGCGTGGTCATCGCCCAGATAACGTCCTGCCAGTTTCTTGCGTCGATATCATCATCAACCACAATCACCATTTTGGTATACATAAACTGGCGTAAAAAAGACCAGATCCCCAGCATCACACGTTTGGCGTGACCCGGGTATTGCTTCTTCATTGAGACCACCGCCAGTCGATAAGAACAACCTTCCGGCGGCAGATAAAAGTCAGTAATTTCCGGAAACTGTTTTTGTAAAATAGGCACAAAGACTTCGTTGAGCGCCACACCAAGCACTGCAGGTTCATCCGGTGGCCGGCCGGTGTAGGTGGTGTGATAAATCGGATTGTCACGCTCGGTAATGGTGTTGATCGTGAAGCACGGAAAGTTATCAACCTCGTTGTAGTAACCGGTGTGATCACCAAACGGACCTTCCGGTGCGGTATCACCCGGATGTATAAACCCTTCCAATACAATTTCAGCCGACGCTGGCACCATCAGATCATTGGTTTTACTTTTTACAAGCTCTGTCCGGCTACCACGTAACAGCCCCGCAAAGGCATGTTCTGACAAGCTGTCCGGTACCGGGGTCACCGCGGCCAGAATGGTAGCAGGGTCGGCGCCGAGCACCACGGATACCGGAAACGGTTTATCCGGGTGTTGCTGCTGCCACTCCAGTAAATCAAGCGCACCACCACGGTGCGATAACCAGCGCATAATGACTTTGTTTTTACCAATGACCTGCTGTCGATAAATGCCCATGTTCTGGCGTTTTTTATTTGGCCCTTTAGTGACAACCAATCCCCAGGTAATCAGCGGTGCTGCATCACCGGGCCAGCAGTGCTGTATCGGATAACGCGACAGATCGACTTCATCACCGCTCAGTACTTCACTCTGACAAGCCGCACGATTGACGGTTTTTGGCGCCATATCCAGCACTTTTTTAAAAATGGGCAGAGTTTTCCACGCGTCTGCCAGGCCCTTTGGCGGGTCAGGCTCTTTAAGAAATGCGAGCAGCTTGCCGACTTCACGCAGCGACTCAACATCATTTTCACCCATACCCATCGCCACCCGTTTTGGTGTACCAAACAGGTTGCAAAGCGCCGGTACGGTACTGCCGACTGGTTGCTTAAATAAAACGGCCGGTCCCTGCTGTCGCAATACGCGATCACAGATTTCAGTCATTTCAAGGTACGGGTTGATCTGTTGATCAACGTGGACAAGCTCGTTGTTCTGTTCCAGAACAGCGATAAATTCCCTGAGATCTTTGTATTTCAATGTGTCAGTAGCTATTGTTTATCAGCGGTTAAGCGGCAAGCCCTGTGTGTCTTAACAAGGCATCAATTTCAGGTTTTCTACCGCGAAACTCAACAAACAGATCAATCGCTTTTTCAGTGCCGCCACGCTCGAGAATACATTGAAGGAATTCTGTGCCGGTCTTTTCGTCAAAGATGCCGTTCTCTTCAAACTTTGAATAAGCGTCTGAAGAAAGCACCTCAGCCCATTTATAACTGAAGTAACCGGCAGCATATCCACCGGCAAAAATATGTGAAAAAGCATTTTGAAAACGCACAAATTCCGGGACTTTAACTACCGCTACCTTGTCGCGAATATCATTGAGTAAAGCCTGCACCTGTTTGTAATCTACTGCCTGCTGCTGCCTGTGTAACTGCATATCAAACAGTGCAAACTCCAGCTGCCTGACAGTCGCCATACCCGACTGAAAATTCTTCGCCGCACGTGCTTTGTCGAGTAATTCCTGCGGCAGCTTTTCACCGCTCTGATAATGCCCGCTGACCATATCCAGAGACTCACGCTCCCAGCACCAGTTTTCGAGAAACTGGCTTGGCAGTTCTACAGCATCCCATTCCACACCACTGATACCGGCCACTGACGGATAATCCACCAGTGTCAGCATATGATGCAGACCATGCCCGAACTCATGAAACAACGTGGTCAATTCACTGTGCGTTAACAGTGCAGGTTCGTCTCCAACCGGTGGTGTCAGATTGCAGGTAAGGTAGGCCACAGGCAACTGTGTTGAATCTTCAGTTTGCATGCGCCCGACACACACATCCATCCATGCTCCGCCGCGTTTGTTTTCGCGCGCGTAGTTATCCATATAGAAGGCACCGCGCACCCTGCCCTGCTGATCGTTTATCTGGTAGAGCTTAACGTCTTCGTGCCACACATCGGCATCCGGCACCTCGGTTATTTCAATGTTGAATAACCTGCCGGTGACAGCAAATAGTCCGGGTACCGCAACAGATGCGGGAAAGTAGGGTTTTAGATCTTCTTCTGAAAAATCAAAAAGCTGTTTTTTCAGTTTATTGGATAAGTATCCAGTATCCCATGGCTGCACCGGATCAATGTTGTGGTGAGTTTTGGCATATTCGGTTAGTTGCGCAAAATCCTTCTGTGCCTGTGGGCTTGCCTTGTCTGCCAGCTCGTCGATAAATCCGATCACCTGTTCCGGTGACTCCACCATCTTGCTGGCCACCGAGTATTGTGCGTAATTGTCAAAACCGAGCAAGCGAGCTTTTTCCATTCGCAGCTCAACAATTTTCTCGATCACTTCGGCATTGTCCCAACCGGGATTCGGACCCTGATCTGATGCGCGTGTGGTAAACGCGGTATATACCTCTTCCCGAAGTGCTCTATCGTCAGCAAATGTCATGACCGCGTAGTAGCTCGGAAATTCAAGTGTCAGACGGTAACCTTCCTGATCATTGTTGTCAGCTGCCTGACGTGCCAGATCGAGTGATGATTGTGGAAACCCGGCAAGTGCTGCAGGATCAGTGATCAGTTTGTCCCAGGCTTTAGTGGCGTCCATGACGTTGTCCTGGAATTGACTGGTCAGCTTGCTGAGCTCCTGGGCATTCGCTTTAAAACGTTCCTTCTGTTCCCCCTCCAGTGACACACCACCAAGTCTGAAACCCAGCAAACTGTCAGTGATGGCTTTCTGCTGGCCTGTACTGAAGCCTGCCATTAACTGGCCTTCGGCTATTTGCGACGTTTTCTCAAACAGCGCCCGATTCTGTCCTATCTCGGTCTGCCATGCACTAAGCTTGCTGCGACAGGCGTTGTAGACCTCGCGGACTTTATCACTGTTCATCACCGAATTGAGATGACGTACCGGCGACCAGAAACGTTGTATATCATTGTTGATCAGATCCAGCGGGTAGATAAAATTGTCCCAGTCCGGAGATTCGATTTGTTCAAGTTGTGCGATTTTTTCATTGGCAACCGACAGCATATGGTCTAGTTGCGTTTCGACCTCTGAAAACTGAATCGAAGAAAACGAGGGAAGCAGGAGTTTGCCTTGCATTGAATTTCCGAGCCGGACTGTCACCGGACTTGTATCGATTTATCCGATGAATGGTTAGTCCATCGGTATGAAAAACCACAGATCCAATCAACCCGGTTAAAAGCCACATCAGATGGATGTGGCAAAACAGCTCTGTTAACAGGTTCTGAGGCTATACATCAAGATTAGACACTGATAACGCATTGCGTTCGATAAAATCGCGTCTTGGTTCAACCTGATCACCCATTAACGTGGTGAATACTTCATCGGCTGCCATCGCATCTTCTATTTTTACCTGTAGCATGCGGCGATCTTCACTGTTCATTGTGGTTTCCCACAGCTGATCAGGATTCATTTCGCCCAGTCCTTTATAGCGCTGAATCGATTGACCACGCTTTGCTTCTTTCATCAACCAGTCCATTACCTCGGCAAAAGACTCTGCGTTATGTTCTTTTTCACCGCGCTTAACGATGGCACTTTCACCAATAACATCTTTCAGTTTGTCGGCCAGTGATGCAATAGTTTTGTATTCAACGGTACTGAACAAACTGGGATCAAGCCGTATCAGATGTTTGTTGCCGTGTAACCATCGCTCAAGCTCGATACCGTAGCGACCATCTTCTGCGTTAAACAGACGATGCTGGTACATGTTTCCATCGCTACTGTGATTAAGCAGACTCGCGTGCAGTGCCTCAGCCCAGGCACTCACTTGCTTTTCATCGGCAAGACTTTCTTCACGCAGCGGGTCTATGCCCAGAAACTGATCCAGTACTACGCGATCTATCTTGCGTGAAAGCACATTCATTGCATCAGTGGTTTGATTATATTCCTGCGCAAGTTCAGTCAGCGCTTTAGCATCTATAGTTTTGCCGTTGGCTTCCAGGCTTGCATCGTTCATCGCAAGCTCAAGCAAGTATTCATTGAGCTCGTTATCGTCCTTAACATAACGTTCCTGCTTGCCCCGTTTAACTTTATACAGCGGTGGCTGAGCAATGTAGATATGCCCTTTTTCGATAAGCTCGGGAAGCTGTCGATAAAAGAAGGTCAGTAACAGGGTTCTGATGTGGGATCCGTCTACGTCAGCATCGGTCATGATAACAATGCGGTGATATCGAAGATTTTCGTAGTTGTAGTCATCACCTTTACCGATTCCACAACCAAGCGCAGTTATCAATGTGCCAACCTCTTGCGATGACAACATCTTGTCAAAACGTGATCGCTCTACATTCAGGATCTTCCCTTTCAACGGGAGAATTGCCTGTGTACGGCGATCTCTGCCCTGCTTTGCCGAGCCACCCGCGGAATCACCCTCCACGAGGTAAATCTCTGATTTTGCTGGATCTTTCTCCTGACAATCTGCGAGTTTCCCGGGTAATCCGGCGATATCCAGAACTCCTTTCCGTCTGGTAATCTCTCTCGCTTTGCGCGCGGCCTCTCTAGCCATTGCTGCTTCAATAATTTTCGCGGTAATCGCTTTAGCTTCGTTTGGATTTTCTGCCAGAAATTCAGCCAGCTTTTCATTCATCGAAGTTTCCACCGCCGTACGCACTTCGGAAGAAACGAGCTTATCTTTGGTTTGTGATGAAAACTTCGGATCAGGTACTTTGACTGACAGTACTGCGGTTAGACCTTCGCGTGCATCGTCGCCCGTGGTATCAACTTTGGCTCTGGCACTGATACCACTACTCTCCATGTAGGCATTGAGTGTTCTGGTCAGCGCTGCGCGAAAACCCGCCAGATGCGTACCGCCGTCTTTTTGCGGAATATTGTTGGTGAAACAATAAATATTTTCCTGATACGAATCGTTCCATTGCAGTGCCACTTCCACTTCAGCTTCTTTCTTCGCCTGATTCAGATGGATCGGTGGACGATGCAATGGTGTTTTGTTTTTATTGAGATGTTCAACGAATGCAGCAATTCCGCCTTCATACTCGAAAGTGTCCTGCTGATCAGAGCGCTCATCTTTTAAATCAATGCGCACGCCGCTATTCAAAAAAGACAGCTCACGCAGGCGTTTTTTCAAAATATCGTAGGAAAACTCGGTAATCGCAAAAATACTGACTGCCGGTTTGAAATGTATGGCTGTACCGGTCTCTTCGGTGTCACCGATGATTTTAAGATCTTCAACCGGTTCACTGTCTGCGTAGTTCTGCTGGTGTATTTTACCTGCACGTTTGATGGTCAGTTGCAGAGTTTCAGACAGTGCGTTAACTACAGATACGCCTACCCCGTGCAGCCCACCAGATACTTTGTAGGAGTTGTCGTCAAACTTCCCGCCTGCATGCAACACCGTCATTATCACTTCTGCTGCAGACTTTCCCTCTTCATGCATGTCGACCGGAATGCCACGTCCGTCGTCTGTCACCGTGACAGAATTATCGTTATGGACTGTCACGGTAATCTTGTTGCAATGACCTGCCAGAGCTTCATCGATGGAGTTGTCCACAACCTCGAATACCATGTGGTGCAAGCCGGTACCGTCATCAGTATCACCAATGTACATACCAGGTCGCTTGCGCACAGCATCAAGCCCTTTGAGGACTTTGATATTATCGGCACCGTAGTCGGCATCACCGTTGGGTTTGTCTTCTTCAGTCATTGACTATTCTTCGTAGGCGAACTTCTTAGTATAACACTTTTTCAATTTTTCCCTGTTTCACGTGAAACAAATCACAGGCGTTTTGTAACTCTTTTGATACATCATCAACGCTGGTAAGAAACACCTGTACTCGTCTTTCTTCCAGGTAACGAAACACATAACGCCTTGCCTGTTCATCAAGCTCTGAAGGCAAATCATCAAACAACACAATTGGTGGTTGCTGATGAAATCTGGTGAACATATCGACCTGAGCAAGTCGCATTTGTATAGCTAATAATTTCTGTTGACCACGCGAATAAACGTACCTTGCTTCCTGACCGTTTGTCTTGATCACCAAATCAGCCCGATGCGGGCCAACAGTGGTAATACCTCTTCGTCGACAATGGTCAAGACGTGCCAGAGCATCTTCCAGGGAGAGATCCTCAGGCCAACCTGCCCGGTAACTGAATAACGGTGTTAAGGTTTCATTAAATTGGTGGGAATTATCTGACAACACCGTGGAGAACTCCTGCAATATACGTTTACGGCCTTCAGTAATTCTTTGCCCGGCTTCAGCAAGTTCGCTATGCCATAAGGCGACCAAATCATCACTGGCACCTTTCCTGAGTGCCGCGTTGCGCTGTTGAAGTGCGCTGCGGTATCGCTGGGCGAAGTTTAGAAACTGAGGTTCCACGTGGAACAGAAGCCAATCCAGAAAACTTCTTCTCTCGGATGGCCCACCTTCAACCAGTTCATGATTGCTGGTCGAAATAATCACGCAAGGCAATGCTGAGGCGAGCATTGATAACCTTTTTACATTAACGCCATCAATTCTGGCTGTCGTTTCGTTTTTTGCCCGCTGTATGCCAATTCGACTGTTGTTAAGGGTTATAGAATCTTCAACAGACGCACCAACCACCAGGTGGTCAAGATCTGAACTAATAACAGTGGATATTTTCCCGGCTCGAAAACTTCTTCCGGTTGAGAGAATGGAAATCGCTTCCAGCAAGCTTGTTTTACCCGCACCGTTCACGCCGTAAAACAGATTTACACCCGGACCCGGTTGTATACCAACGCTTGACAGATTTCTCACTGCGCTGACATCGAGCGATGTCAGATGCATGCTACAGCCTCATAGGCATCACCACATAGGTGCTGCTTTTATTCCCCATTGGATGGATCACCATACTGCTGGTGTTATCTTTGATATTCATCTCGGCGGATTCTGAATCGATGGCGTTCAGAACATCGAGCAAATAGACGACATTAAAAGCGATTTCCATCGGCAATCCCGAATAGTCCACTTCAAGTTCGTCTTCCGCTTCTTCGTGTTTAGGGTTGTTGGTCTGGATACCCAGTACCTGATTTTCCAGGGTCAGACGAACACCTTTGTAGGTTTCATTAGCCAGAATGGCGCTGCGCGTTAGTGATTGACGTAACAGATCCCGATCAACGATGGCAATGTTAGTGCTCTCCAGTGGGATGACTTTTTCAAAGTCAGGGAATTTCCCTTCGACCAGTTTGGTTGTCATTTGCAGCGCTCCAAGCTTGATGCGCAAATGCTTTTCATTAAGCGATAACTGAATTCTGGTGTCACTGCCGTCCATCAAACGCGACAGCTCTGTGATCGCTTTGCGCGGAATAATTGCTTTTACCGCATCAGTCGTTTCAATATCTGCTGCCGTTCGATGCAAAGCCAGTCGATGCCCATCTGTACTCACGCAACACAACTCGTTTTCAGTGAGCTGCAGCAGAAGACCATTAAGGTAGTAACGTACGTCCTGTTGAGCCATTGCAAAAGACGTTCGTTTTATCGCTGTTTCCAATTCAATCTGAGGTAGGGAAACTTCCGTTGTATTTTGCAGATCGCCGACCAGTGGAAACTCGTCAACGGGCAGGGTGGCCAGTGTAAAACGACTCTTGCCACATCGGATCTTTGCTTTATCTGCATCAATCTCAAAATCAAGTCTGGCGTTATCATCAAGTGAACGGCAAATATCGAATAACTTGCGGGCTGGAATTGTCGTCTTCCCGGGTTCAGTGACGATCAGCGGGATGCGTGTTTGCAGTTCCACCTCATTGTCTGTACCAGTCAGTTGCAATGCTTCATCGGACGCATCAAACAGGAGGTTATACATCACCTCATGGGTTTGTTTGCGTTCAACAACCCCGACCACTTGTTGCAGTGATGGAAACAGTTCTAATTTGGAAATCGAAAATTTCATCAGGCTATTTATTAAGTAATATATATATATAAATAATGATAATAAGGCCGGTGTATATCTGTGTTCATCGTCGATAAAACCTTATTTATCAATAACATGTGTTACTTTAAAATCTATTTACAAGCTGTGGATAACTACTGAAGGAAATGTGGTTAACCGCCAGGTTGGATTTACTGCACCCGTTGATAACAAGTTATCCACAATTGTCTCACAGATTAACAAGATAACAGCCTTGTGAGCATTTTCAGGTCTTCTTCCATCCGACTGTCGGACTGAATTAATTCTGTGATCTTACGATAAGCGTGCAACACAGTGGTGTGGTCGCGACCCCCAAAAGCTTCACCGATCTCCGGCAGGCTGTGACGCGTCAGTGTTTTAGATAAATACATAGCTACCTGCCGTGGTCTGGCAATACTCCGGTTGCGCTTTTTCGACAACAGTTCAGAGCTTCGAACCTTGTAGTACTCGCAAACGGTTTTTTGAATGTTTTCGATAGTAACCAGTTTTTCCTGTACCGCCAGCAGATCACGCAGTGCGGCTTTGGCAAACTCGATGGTGATTGGTTTGCCGGTAAATTCTGAATTGGCAATCACTCGCCGTAATGCACCTTCGAGCTCACGCACATTGGATACAATATGTTTTGCGATAAAAAAGCTCACATCATCGGGCAGAGTGAAGCCTGATTGCTCGGCCTTGGTGTTTAGGATCGCCACTCTCGTTTCGAGTTCGGGTGGCTCAACAGCAACTGTCAGTCCCCATCCGAAACGAGACTTTAAACGCTCTTCAACACCATCTATTTGTTTGGGATATCGGTCACTGGTAAGAATGATTTGCTGGCCTGCTTCGATCAGCGAGTTAAAGGTATGAAAAAACTCTTCCTGTGAACGATCTTTACCGGCAAAAAACTGGATGTCATCGATTAACAAAGCGTCCAGGCTCCGGTAGTGACTTTTAAAATCGTTGATGGTGCCGGTTTGTAGTGACTTGACCATTTCGCGCACATATCTCTCTGAATGCAGATACTTAACGCGGGTTTTGCCACGGCTGACCATCAGGTTACCGACGGCCTGCATTAAATGGGTTTTACCCAGGCCAACACCTCCGTAGATAAACAACGGGTTGTAGGAACTGCCCGGATTTTCGCCAATCTGCAGTGCCGCTGCACGGCCTATCTGGTTGGACTTTCCTTCAATGTAGGTGTCAAAACAGAAATTAGGGTTCAGTGCGGTGGCAAAAGGTTCGGTGGCTCTGGCTGGTGCGGGTTTTGGCGCAGTAAAACCGGTGCCGTTACTATCCGCAACGGGTTTTGGTGGCGCTGCCATTTCTCCATTGCCAATATCGATGAGCACGTTAAATCCCTCGCGCTGGGCAAGCGCGGTGACGATCTCTGAAATACGCGCCGCGTAATTATTTTTTACCCAATCGTGTACAAACCGGTTGGGTGCCAGCAGCTTGATACCTTCGTCGGTTTCCATGGGTTGCAGGCACAGTACCCACGTATTCATTTCCTCTAGCGTGAGTTCATTTGAAAGATGCGAGAGACAGCGATTCCAGACCGACAACGAGCGACACTCCCCGGTAGTGTTCAGAAAAAATCAAAAAATAATGAAGGTAATTAGCGGTGACGATTCTATGATTGCCGGATTGCTTTTAGTTTTTTACCGGTATCTCTCTGATGCCACAGTGTTGAAAATGCACTGCGGTAACCTGCTGCGTCGGATTATCGACGAAGCCGCGGGCAGGGAGGCCATACGGAATCGTCAAAATAGTCTATTACTGTTAGGGAAAGTTATCCACAAGTGAATTTGTCAAATCGTATGAGTGTAATCATTGACATTGGCGGTCATTTGTCGCGATAATAGGTCGGTTACACCCCGTAAAAATTATATGCGTCAGGTCGGACGACTGATCAAACGCATAGCCAATGGCTTAAAGACTTGGTAAACCAGCAATGAAACAGACATTCCAGCCCAGCAACTTACGTCGTAAGCGTACCCACGGGTTTCGTGCCCGCATGGCAACCCGCGGTGGCAGAGCGGTAATTCGCGCGAGACGTGCGAAGGGCAGACGTCGCCTGTCAGCTTAATCGCTGACAAAACCGTCGTCACTGCCTTAACCGTTTCACCATACAACCCTTCATCTATAAAGATGGGCAGCGTGGCCTCGCTGACGTTGTGCGGCGCAGGTCGAGCTGGTGGCTGAAAAATCGCCGGAACTCGAAAAGAGTACTCCGGCCAAAAACGTAAAACCGAACGGCTTTAGCCGTGACTCCAGACTGCTGACGCCTGCGCAATACAAGCGGGTATTTGATAAAAATCACCGAAGTGCAGATAAGTACTGGACACTGTTGTTCCGCGATAACGACACCGCAGTGCCACGACTCGGGATGGCAGTCGCAAAAAAAAAGCTCAAACGTGCTCTTGATAGAAATCGCGTCAAACGCATTATTCGAGAATCGTTTCGCTGTGAGGAGTCGCTCAGCGGGGTAGATATCGTTGTGCTGCCACGAGAAACCTGTAAAAACGCCAGCAATGCCGAGCTTCGCAAAAGTCTCCATAAACATTGGTCACGGATTGCTATAAAATGCGGCGGCTAGTGATTGCCTGCATAACAGGCTATCAGCGATTTATCAGTCCGTTTTTACCAGCACACTGCCGATTCACACCAACCTGTTCTGAATATATGCTCACTGCAATACAACAACATGGTACCTGCCGTGGGCTATGGCTCGGACTGAAGAGGTTAGGTCGATGCCATCCGTTCGGGGCTTACGGCTATGATCCTGTCCCGCAATGTGACGCAAAAATAACGCATAACAAAGAACCATCTGCCTGTTCGCAGTGCGGTGGTTCGCATAACAATCCGGGTGATTACAATGGATAATCAGCGCATCCTGTTGTGGGCCGCACTGGGGTTTCTGCTTCTGCAAGTCTGGACTTCATGGCAGATCGATTACGGGCCAAAACCGCTGCCCGCGCCGGTTGCTACCACGGATACAGTCAACCCGGTAACCACCACCGGGGTCATTGACCAGAGTGAGTCCAGCCTGGCAATACCAGGCGATGATCTACCCGCACCCGTTAATGATGGCACCGTTGCTTCGGCACCACTGCCGGCAGACAATGACTCTGCTGCTGTTGCCGCACCGGGCATTGTGGTCACCACCGATACCCTCAGAGTAGAGATAAGCAGTAAGGGCGGAGACATAAACAAAGTCAGCCTGTTGCAATACCCGACATCGCTTGAAACACCGGACGACCCGTTCGTACTGATGAGCAACGCCAGTACTGAATATTTTGTTGCACAGTCAGGTCTGCAGTCCACTGGCGCTGATGCACCCAGCCATCATAGTGAATTTACTATAGAGCAAAGCGAGTACATTTTGGACGAGGGGCAAAGCGAACTCCGGGTGCCAATGGTATGGACCTCTGACAGTGGTCTGAAAGTGACAAAAACCTATGTATTCCAGCGCGACCGTTACCTGATCGGTCTTGAATACGACATTGAAAACTCGACCTCTGCACCGGTGAGTGTCAATCAGTACCGACAATTGCGTCGTAAGCCCGTCACCGATGATGAAACACAGAGTTTTATCTACACATTTATTGGCGGTGTGGTCAGCACGCCTGACGACGTATACGAAAAAATCAAATTTGAAGATTTCTCAGACCCGTCCAACACCACGACTTCCGTCGGCGGCTGGGCGGCGATTATCGAACACTATTTTCTTGGTGCATGGATCCCGTCTCAGGATGA
Organism: uncultured Granulosicoccaceae bacterium; assembly: GCA_937931165.1. Lineage (GTDB taxonomy): Bacteria > Pseudomonadota > Gammaproteobacteria > Granulosicoccales > Granulosicoccaceae. The sequence continues at coordinate 38,478 of CALHCI010000018.1, read as the reverse complement.
AACCTCCACCATCTACACCAAGGCGCTAAGTTCACCGCAGCAGCGTTACATCATTGGCCTGCAGTCCGAGGCCGTGCAGATAGCTGCTGGCAGTACCGGTCAACTGACGACAGGACTTTTTGTCGGTCCTAAAAAACAGGATCGGATGAAAGAGGTAGCACCTCACCTGGACCTGACCGTTGACTATGGATTTTTGTCGGTTATTGCCAAACCGATATTTTGGCTGCTACAGAAAATACACTCGATTGTCGGTAACTGGGGCTGGGCAATCGTTGGTGTGACTATGTGTATCAAACTGTTGTTCTACAAGTTATCAGAAGCCAGTTATCGTTCTATGGCACGTATGCGAAAACTGCAGCCGCAGCTTGCATCACTGAAAGAGCGTCATGGAGATGATCGCGCCAAAATGGGTCAGGCCACCATGGAACTGTACAAAAAAGAGAAGGTGAATCCGCTCGGCGGGTGCTTACCGATACTGGTCCAAATACCGGTATTTATCTCGTTGTACTGGGTGTTGCTTGAAAGTGTTGAACTGAGGCAGGCGCCGTGGATCCTGTGGATTAAGGATTTATCACTGATGGATAAGTTCTATGTGCTGCCGGTTATTATGGGCGTCACCATGTTTATTCAGCAGCGACTAAACCCGGCACCTGTCGATCCGATTCAGGCTAAGGTGTTCATGTTCATGCCGCTGATATTCACCGTGTTTTTTGCCTTTTTCCCTGCCGGTCTGGTGCTGTACTGGGTAGTCAACAACACCTTGTCTATTGCACAGCAGTACTACATCACCCGCCACGTGCTGGCTGAAAAGTAACACCATGTCTGACACCATCGCCGCCGTTGCCACTGCCAGGGGCAAAGGGGCGATAGGTGTCGTTAAGATCAGTGGTGCGGCGGCAGGTTCTATTGCTGCAGTCATCACCAGAGAAACGATGGTTCCGCGGGTTGCCCGCTATCTGGATTTTTTCACCGCAGACGGTGTAATGCTCGATCGCGGTATCGCACTGTTTTTTGCCGCGCCACATTCCTACACTGGTGAAGATGTGCTCGAGTTGCAGGCACACGGTAATCCGCATGTACTTGATCAGCTATTGGCAGTGGCACTGCAAAACGGAGCTCGTCAGGCGCGCCCGGGTGAGTTTACGGAACGGGCTTTTTTAAACAATAAGCTCGACCTCGCACAGGCTGAGGCGGTTGCCGATCTGATTGAAAGTAATAGTGCCGAGGCAGCGCGTGCTGCAGTGCGGTCCTTGAGTGGTGACTTTTCAAAGCGGGTAGAAACGATCACATCGACCCTGGTTGAACTTCGTGTATATATTGAAGCGGCCCTCGACTTTGCTGAAGAGGAAATAGATTTTCTGCGTGACGATGCGCTGACCACTAAGCTCAAACAACTGGACAGCCTGATTGACGATACGCTGCAACGCGCAACCAATGGCTGTGCGCTTCGAGAAGGTCTGACGGTTGTCATCGTTGGCGAGCCGAATGTCGGAAAATCCAGTCTGCTGAATTGCCTGACGCAGCAGGAAACCGCCATTGTCACTGACATCGCCGGCACCACCAGAGATGTGCTGCGCGAACACATTGTGATTGATGGTTTACCGGTACGACTGGTAGATACTGCCGGCATCAGAGACACTGAAGATAAGGTTGAAAGGGAAGGGGTCAGACGCGCGCGCGAGCAAATGCAGACTGCTGATTTAATACTGGCTATTGGAACAGCGGGCACCGATGCTATACCAGCGATGCACGATATTGAACTGCCGGACATTGAAATACTCAAAGTTTTTAATAAAGCTGATTTAGCGCCAGGCATACAACCGGCTGATGGTTTAGCGATTTCGGCAAAAACCGGACAGGGCATAGAAGATCTGCGCGAGGCTATCAAACGCAAAGCCGGTGTCGAACAATCCACAGAAGGTGCGTTTATGGCGCGGCGCAGACATCTGAACGCGCTGCATCAGGTCAGATTGCACGTTCAAACCGCCAACACTCATTTGTTGGAAACGGCCGCCGGAGAACTGGCCGCGGAAGAATTGCGCGCCGCACAACTGCAGCTTAACCTGATTACCGGTGCATTCAGCGCCGATGATCTGCTAGGTGAAATATTTGGCCGGTTTTGTATCGGTAAATAGTCGTGCATCATAGGTTGCGCTGTAAAACACGGCTAAAATAGATTGATTAAGCTACACAAACAATTCAATTGTGATTACGGGATGCTTCCCCCAGAGTAGTGACTATGGCAAATCAAACACAGTACGACGTTATCGTCGTTGGCGGAGGTCACGCCGGCACCGAAGCAGCACTTGCTGCCAGTCGCACTGGTGCGCGTACCTTATTGCTCACCCACAACATCGAAACCATCGGCCAGATGAGTTGCAACCCGGCTATCGGTGGCATCGGAAAAGGCCATCTGGTCAAAGAGATTGATGCGCTTGGCGGCGTGATGGCAAAAGCGGCTGATGCAGCCGGTATTCATATACGCACACTCAATGCACGCAAAGGGCCTGCGGTTCGTGCAACAAGAGCTCAGGCAGATCGGGCACTTTATCGCGCTGCAATAAGAACAGCGGTAGAAAACCAGCCCAACCTCTATCTGTTTCAGCAGGGCGTTGACGATCTAATTATGGAAGGTGAATGTTGCACCGGTGTGGTGACACAGAGCGGACTTTCTTTTCATGCAAAAACTGTCGTTTTAACCGTTGGTACTTTTCTCGGTGGCAAAATTCATATTGGCGATGTGCAACAGTCGGCGGGTCGAGCCGGGGATGCACCGTCTATTGCGCTTGCACATCGATTGCGTGAGTTGCCGCTGCGGGTAGGGCGGTTAAAAACCGGTACACCACCACGTATCGACGGGCGCAGCATTGACTACTCCAGACTGGAAGCGCAACCGGGTGATACACCGCGTCCGGTGTTTTCATACCTTGGCAGCGTTGATGACCATCCGGCACAGGTGGTTTGTCATATCACTCATACTAATGAAAAAACCCACGAGATTATCAATAACAATCTCGACAAGTCGGCCATGTACTCCGGCAACATAGAAGGGGTAGGGCCGCGTTATTGTCCTTCTATAGAAGATAAAGTCGTGCGCTTTGCCGATAAAAACTCACACCAGATTTTTATAGAACCGGAAGGTTTAAACACGCACGAGATCTACCCTAACGGTATTTCAACCAGTTTACCTTTTGCAGTGCAACAACAGTATGTACAGAGTATTAATGGTTTTGAAAATGCGCACATCACTCGTGCGGGTTACGCCATTGAATACGATTTTTTTGATCCGCGGGATTTAAAGTCGTCACTTGAAACCCGACACATTAAAAATCTATATTTTGCCGGGCAGATCAACGGCACCACCGGCTATGAAGAAGCTGCTGCACAAGGGCTTGTGGCCGGACTAAACGCTGCTCGCGCCACTCGCGAGTTAGCACCATGGATGCCGAAACGTAATGAGGCTTATATAGGTGTACTTATCGATGATCTGATCACACTCGGTACGCTTGAGCCATATCGTATGTTTACCAGCCGTGCCGAATACCGCTTAATGTTGCGTGAAGACAATGCTGATCTTCGCTTAACCGAAACCGGTGTTGAACTCGGTCTGGTTGATCAACATCGCTACCAGCGTTTTACACAAAAACGTGAAGCCATTGAATGTACCCGGGACGCGCTCTCGGCCTTCTATATCCGCGCCGGTGATGACACGGCACAGCAAATAGAAAAACAACTCGGCATTATTGTGCAGAAAGATCAGCACGCTATCGATCTGTTACGTCGGCCTGAAGTCAGTGCTAAAAGTCTGCAGCTTGTGATGCCGGAATTGGTCACCTGCACGGATAACGACGTGCTCGAACAAGTCGAGATTCAGGTGCGCTACCAGGGCTACATTGATCGACAGGTCAGCGAAGTGGAAAAGCAAAACCAGCGGGGTGATACCCTGATTCCGGATGCTATCGACTATACCAATGTGCGTGGACTCTCTGCCGAGGCCTGTCAGAAACTGCAGTCTCACCGGCCAGAAACTATCGATCAGGCGTCGCGTATTCCGGGTATGACGCCTGCGGCTATTTCGCTGTTACTGGTCAGTCTGAAAAAACAATCGTGGAAGCAGGCTGAGAATAAGGCCGACATAAAGGCTGCTAAACAAATATCTACTGAAGCACCCTCTGTTGCCGGCTAAGCGATTTTACGCCACATGGTAACCGACGCTGATTCCCTCAAAGATTCGTTGAGATTGCTGCTGGATGACGGCTTAGCGAAAACCCCGTTGCGCGTCGATGATGCTCAGCGCAGTAAATTGATTGACTATATTGTACTGCTTGGCAAATGGAACAAAACCCATAACCTGACAGCAATCAGACACCCGCAGGAAATGATCACCCGCCACCTGCTGGATTCATTATCAATCAGCGAGCACATTAAATCCGGTGCGTTGCTCGATGTTGGCGCAGGCGCCGGATTGCCAGGCATTCCGCTGGCCATCATCAGAGACGATATCAGCGTGACACTGGTAGACAGCGTCAACAAGAAAACCCGTTTTATGGAATACGTCGCGACAGCGCTCGGGCTTGGTAACGTGGCGGTCAAACACACTCGTATCGAAAATCTCAAAGCCGTTGAAAAATTTCCGATGGTCACAGCGCGCGCCTTTGCCGACATCGGTAAATTATGTGACCTGACGCGGGATCTGGTCATGCCGGGTGGTCAGATATTGGCTATGGTCGGCCGTTTACCGGAACATGAACAAACAGAAAGTTTTCAGCAGATATCAGGTTTCTCGCTGCAGCGAATCGAGAAATTGCTGGTTCCCGGTGAACAGGCACAGCGCAACTTGGTAATATTAGAGCGTTGCAGCGATCAGTGAGATACGGTAGCTGCGCCTTTTACCCGGAGCCATCATGGCCAAAATAATTGCAATCGCCAATCAGAAGGGTGGAGTGGGTAAGACCACCACAGCCATCAACCTGTGCGCGGCCCTCGGTGAAACGCGGCGCAAGGTGCTGTTGATCGATCTCGATCCGCAGGGCAATGCGACCACCGGCTCGGGTGTTGAGAAAGAATCTCTGGAACTCAGTATCTGCGATGTGTTGCTGGGCGATTGCAGCAGCGCTGATGCAATCGTCAAGCCCGAACATATCCAGTATCACGTGTTACCGGGAAATGCAGATCTGACCGCGGCGGAAGTGCAACTGATGTCTGAAAACGGCCGTGAGCGGCGTCTGTCAGAGGCGCTTTCAAGCATAGCCGACGACTACGAATACATTTACATAGACTGTCCGCCCGCGCTCAATGTACTGACGTTAAACGCGTTTGTAGCCGCCGACGGTGTACTGATACCTATGCAGTGTGAGTATTATGCGCTGGAAGGGTTGTCATCGTTACTGCGCACTATTCGTCAGGTGCAGTCATCAGTGAATACCAAACTGCGTATTGAAGGTATTCTGCGCACCATGTTTGACGGCCGTAACAAGCTGGGGCATGAAGTATCCAATCAACTGATCGAACATTTTGAGTCGAAGGTGTATCGAACGGTGATTCCTCGTAATATCAGGCTTGCAGAGGCACCGAGTTTCGGCAAGCCTATTGTCTATTACGACAAATCCTCGCGTGGCTCGATTGCCTATCTGGCGCTTGCCGGTGAAATTATTCGCCGCGAAGTCAGTCGTCAGGTGGCCAGCGCTCAGGAAGAAAAAACGGCAGAATCAACCACAGGTGGTGCGCCTGCAGCTGGGGAACCAGTCAGCACGACCACGGTGTGAGGCTGCAACATGAAGAATTCTGCAAGATGAACAAGGCCAGCTAACGTGTCTCAGGTAAAAAAGGGTGGATTGGGCCGCGGCCTGGGTGCATTGCTGAAAGGTGTGGACGTTGATGCACCCGGCGAAACCGCAACAAGCACCGAAACCCGTACTGCAAACAATTCAGACCGCAGCACCGTTGCGAAAGAAAAAACACCTGCCCGGGATAATATCAGGCAGCAAGCCGATATTCCCGGTGACGCGGTGATCGATGTACCCGTGGAGCAAATAACTCGCGGTACCTATCAGCCAAGACGGCACTTTGACGACGAAGCGCTGCAGGAACTCGCCGATTCAATTTCCGCTCAGGGGCTGATCCAGCCAATTATCCTGCGCAAGCGTGCCGGTGGCTATGAACTGATTGCCGGTGAGCGTCGCTGGCGCGCGGCACAGCTGATTGGTCTCAAGGTGGTGCCGGCCATTGTTCGTGAAATGACCGACGGTGCAGTGGCGGCCGTTACCCTGATCGAAAATATTCAACGTGAAGATTTAAATCCGCTGGAAGAGGCCGAAGCGCTGCAAAGACTGAAAACCGAATTCAAAATGACGCATCAGGATGTTGCCGATGCCGTTGGCCGTTCGCGCACTTCAGTGACCAACCTGATCCGTCTGCTCGACCTCGACAGCCGCGTGGCTGATATGCTGCTGGGTGGCAAGATAGAAATGGGGCATGCGCGAGCGTTGTTGAGTCTGCCTGCAGAACAGCAACATTTGCTGGCGCTTAAAGTTTATGCGAACGGGCTAAGTGTTCGAGCCACAGAAGCACAGGTTCGGGAACACGGCACAGCCAGCAGTAAACAGCAAAATACCCCGTCCGGGGGCAAAAAAAGCAAGAGCAGCCACATCCGCACGCTTGAAAACGATCTGTCCGACAAACTCGGCGCGCGGGTTTCGATTGATCATGCAAGCAATAACAAGGGAGCGATCAATATCTCCTATAATTCGCTTGACGAACTCGATGGCATTTTGCGCCATATCAAATAGCGTCTATCTCAAACAGGCCTAATTCAAAAGGCATGAGAAGTTACCGGTCGTATTTCGATCCGGAATACCTGGCGAAATACTGCTTGTCAGGTGCAGACACAAGGCTGTGTAACAACCTGTCAGAATACCCATGAATACCTGGCTGATTATTACTTTAATACCTTGACCCTAAGCTATCTGCAACCTTATACTTCGCCGCGATAAAACAGTCATGCGTTACCTGCGACGGAACGCGATTAATAGTCTATAAAAGATACGAATCAGGTAAATCATGACTGCGCAATCACCTCACAGGCTTGTTGTTAAGCGCCTGCTGCTCACCCAGCTTGCAATAGCGGTTTTGCTCCCACTGGCTCTCTTGCCGTTTGGAACGATAGCTGCATTGTCGGCGGCAGGTGGCGCGCTGGCGTGTCTTGTCCCCAGTTCGTACTTTGCGTACCGCGCATTTCGATTCTCGGGTGCTCGATCAACGCTTCTGATCCTTCAGTCTTTTTACTCGGGTCAGGCGATGAAACTCATTATGACAGCGGTGATTTTTGCGCTGATATTTATTTATATGAAGCCGTTAAATGTTGTTGCACTGTTCGGCGGATTCATAGTCGTTCAGTCAGTCTTGTGGTTCACGCCATGGCTGACCGGGCGATAAACAGAACTCTGAAAATATATATCCACTATGGCTACAGATGCAGGGCGGGCGCCTACTGCCTCCGAATATATTCAGCACCATCTGCAGAACCTCACCTGGGGTAGACACCCGGACGGTCACTGGGGCATTGCCCATGGTGCCGAAGAGGCAAAAGAGATGGGCTTCTGGGCAATCCACCTGGACTCTATGTTCTGGTCGATTCTGCTCGGCTCGCTGTTTTGTTTCCTGTTCTGGCGGGCAGCAAAGAAAGCGTCCACCGGTGTGCCCACCGGTTTTCAAAACGTTTGCGAGTCGCTGGTCGAATTTGTCGACGATACCGTCAAGGATTCATTTAACGGTAAAAGCGCGCTGGTTGGGCCTCTGGCTCTAACGATAGCGGTATGGATCTTCCTGATGAACCTGATGGATCTCATCCCTGTCGATTTTCTGCCCGAGGCGTTATTGCGCTGGGGCGGCATTGAATATCAGCGTGTGGTACCGACCACCGACGTCAACGTGACGATGGGCATGTCCCTGTCAGTGTTTGCGCTAATGATTTTTTACAGCATAAAAGTGAAGGGTGGCAAAGGGTTCCTGGCCGAACTCACGATGCAGCCTTTCAGCAGTGACAACAAGATTGTCCAGGGCATTCTGATGCCAATCAACTTCTTCCTTGAGATTGTAGCGCTGGTATCAAAGCCGCTGTCGCTCGGTCTGCGATTGTTCGGCAACCTCTACGCGGGCGAGCTAATCTTTATTCTGATCGCGCTGCTGCCTTGGTACCTGCAGTGGTCATTGTCACTGCCGTGGGCAATCTTTCATATTCTGGTAATCGTGCTGCAGGCATTTATCTTCATGATGCTGACCGTCGTATACCTGAACATGGCGCACGAGCACCACTAGTTTCACTCTTCCAACAACCAACACCTAAAATTCCAACACCTAAAATTTAAGTCCAGGAGCTAAAATGGAAACTGTACTCAGCAACACCGCACTGTCGGCTGCATTGCTTATCGGCCTCGCGGCACTCGGAACCGCTATCGGATTCGCGTTGCTAGGCGGCAAATTTCTTGAAGCCTCAGGTCGTCAGCCAGAGCTGGTGCCTATGCTGCAAACCAAATTCTTCATCGTCGCGGGTCTCCTCGATGCAATCCCGATGATCGCTGTTGCGATGGGTCTCTACTTCATCTTCGTTAGCCCGTTCGCAGGTGCCCTTGGCGGTTAGAAAGGCGAGTAGACCATCAGTGATCAAAACTGATTTGTTTACACCTAATCGGAGATAGGCAATGAATATAAACCTCACTCTTATCGGCCAAGCGATCTCCTTTGCCATGTTTGTGGCTTTTTGCATGAAGTTCGTGTGGCCGCCGCTGATTGGTGCGCTGCGGGAACGCCAGGCAACGATTGCTGAAGGACTGGCCGCTGCAGAACAGGGTGCTCAGGCACAGGAAGTAGCGCAGGCAGAGGCACAGCAACTCGTGTCTGACGCAAAAACCCAGGCGGCCGAAATCGTGTCCCAGGCTCAGCGTCGTGGTAACGAGATAGTCGACGAGGCAAAACAGCAGGCAGTCACTGAAAGTGACCGCATCCGTACTTCTGCTCAAGCTGAAATTGACCAGGAAGTTGTCAGTGCGCGCGAAACGCTTCGCACGCAGGTTTCATCAGTGGCGGTAGCCGGTGCTGAACGAATCCTCAAGCGTGAAGTCGATGCCAACTCGCACGCCGCCGTGCTTGATGAACTGATAGCGAAGATCTGATCATGGTCGAGACCGTAACCGCTGCAAGACCCTACGCCAAAGCTGTTTTCGAGCTTGCTCGAAACAGCGGCAACTATGATGCATGGTCCGAACGGCTGTCCTTGTTGAAGGCAGTGGTTGCAGACCCGGCGCTTGCAACTGCACTGGACGATCCGTCGAACACTTCGGCAGATCGTGCATTGCTGGTAGAGAAAATCGTTGGCGACAAACTCGACGCTGAAGGCGTCAACATGGTTCGTCTGCTGGCTGAGAATAATCGCCTTTCGCTTGTTAGCGAGGTTGGCGACATATATGAAAATTTACGCGCGGACGAAGAAGGCACTCTCGAGGCCACAGTAATCACTGCCATGGCTCTTGATGACAACTATCGTTCAAAGCTTACCGAAGCGCTGCAACGCCGATTTGACAAGAAAGTCAAAATTGTCGAGGAAATCGATGATTCACTGATTGGCGGTGCCATCATTCGCGCTGGCGATATTGTGATAGACGGTTCTGTAAAAGGACGGCTTTCACAACTCGGCAGCAGCCTCAGCGCCCGGTAACTCAACCGGAATTCGCGCGCGCAGCAGAATTTATTTAGAGGACGACTCCACATGCAACTCAACCCATCTGAAATCAGCGAGCTGATTAAAGAGCGAATCGGGAATTTCGAAGCATCATCTGAGGCGCGCACTGAAGGCACTATCGTGAGCGTTGCTGACGGTATTGTCCGAATTCACGGCCTCAACGATGCAATGTCCGGGGAAATGATTGAATTCCCGGGTGACACGTACGGTCTGGCACTGAACCTTGAGCGTGACTCAGTCGGTGCGGTAATCCTCGGTGCCTACGGTCACATTAAAGAAGGCGACAAAGTCCGCTGTACCGGTAAAATTCTTGAAGTGCCGGTAGGCGAGCAGTTGCTTGGCCGCGTAGTGAACGCGCTTGGCCAGCCCATCGATGACAAAGGCCCGCTGGGTACCACAGAAACTTCGCCGATTGAAAAAGTAGCACCCGGTGTTTACTGGCGTCAGTCGGTTGATCAGCCGGTACAAACCGGTCTTAAATCAATTGATGCGATGGTGCCAATCGGTCGCGGTCAGCGCGAACTGATTATCGGTGACCGTCAGACGGGTAAAACGGCCGTGGCAATCGATGCCATCATCAATCAGAAAGACAGCGGCATTAAGTGTATCTATGTAGCCGTTGGCCAGAAGCAATCAACGATTGCTAACGTGGTCGCCAAGCTTGAAGAACACGATGCCATGAAAAACACCATCGTTGTTGCTGCCGGCGCTGCCGAATCTGCGGCAATGAACTTCATCGCCCCTTACTCCGGCTGCTCTATGGGTGAGTACTTCCGCGACATCGGTGAAGATGCACTGATCATTTATGATGATCTCACCAAGCAGGCCTGGGGTTATCGTCAGGTATCACTGCTGCTGCGTCGTCCACCGGGCCGTGAGGCGTATCCGGGTGATGTATTCTACCTTCACTCACGTTTGCTTGAGCGTGCTGCACGCGTTAGCGCTGAATACGTTGAGCGTCAGACAGAAGGACGCGTCAAAGGCAAAACCGGTTCACTGACTGCACTGCCAATCATTGAAACCCAGGCAGGTGATGTATCGGCTTTCGTACCGACCAACGTAATTTCAATTACTGACGGTCAGATCTTCCTTGAAACGGATCTGTTTAACGCCGGTATTCGCCCTGCGATCAATGCCGGTCTGTCGGTATCCCGAGTAGGTGGTGCCGCTCAAACCAAAATCATCAGTAAGCTTGGTGGCGGTGTTCGACTGGCACTGGCTCAGTATCGTGAACTGGCGGCATTTGCGCAGTTCGCTTCAGACCTCGATGATGTCACCCGCAAGCAGCTCGAGCGTGGTCAGCGCGTGACAGAACTCATGAAGCAGAAGCAATACTCTCCATTATCTGTTGGTGAAATGGCGGTGTCTCTGTACGCAGCTAACGAAGGCTACCTCGACAACATCGACGCCAATCGCGTTGTAGAATTTGAAGAAGCCATGCACGACCATGTCCGCGCCAACCACAGCGGTCTTATTGACAAGATCAATGACACAGGTGCCTACAACGATGAAATCCTCGACGGCCTTAAAGCTGCGGTAAGCGATTTTGTCGACAACGGCGCGTTCCAGGCGTAAGGACACACTGTTATGGCCGGCGCCAAAGAAATACGCACCAAGATCCGAAGCATTCAGAATACGCAGAAGATCACCAAGGCGATGGAGATGGTCGCCGCGAGCAAGATGCGCAAAGCTCAGGAACGCATGGCTGCGACCCGCCCCTACGCACAAAAAATGCGTGAGGTTGTGGGTCATGTCGCTGCGGCAAACACTGAGTACGTGCACCTGTACATGCAACCGCGTGAAGAAGTTAAACGCGTTGGCTATATCGTTATCTCTACAGACCGTGGCTTGTGTGGTGGCCTGAACATCAACAGTTTCAAAAACGCAGTCGCTTCGATGCGTGAATGGGATGAAAAAGGTGTTGAAATTGACGTCTGTACTGTTGGTAAAAAAGCAGGCAGCTTTTTCAAACGTCTGCGCAGCAATATTGTTGCAGAGGTGTCAGACCTGGGCGATCAGCCTAAAATGGGTGATCTGCTGGGTGCTGTGACAGTCATGCTCAATGCTGTAGAAGAAGGCCGGCTTGATCGTCTCTACATTGCAGAAAACGAGTTTATTAACTCAATGGCGCAAAAGCCGACTCTCACACAGCTTATCCCTACCGAGGCGACCACTGAAGAGAACTTTGGTCATCACTGGGATTATCTGTATGAGCCAACCTCTGAAGACGTATTGGACAGACTGATGCGTCGCTATATCGAATCGTTGATTTACCAGGCCGCGGTAGAGAACGTTGCCTGTGAAATGGCAGCGCGAATGGTCGCCATGAAAAGTGCGACGGATAACGCCGGCGACATCATCAACGAACTTCAACTCGTATACAACAAGGCGCGACAGGCCGCGATTACTCAGGAAATCTCTGAGATCGTCGGTGGTGCCGCAGCCGTTTAACAGTTTATTTTTCGGGGAACACGAATGAGTTCTGGATCAATTGTCGAAATCATCGGCGCCGTTGTCGATGTAGAATTTGCACGCGATGCAGTGCCTAAGGTTTACGACGCACTGACTATCGATGGCACTGAAACCACACTGGAAGTGCAGGGGCAACTCGGCGACGGTGTCGTACGTACCATTGCCATGGGTGCATCAGAAGGTTTAAGACGCGGTATGCCAGTGGTAAACACCGGCAACCCGATTACTGTTCCGGTTGGTGAAGCCACACTCGGACGTATTATGGATGTACTGGGTAACCCGATTGACGAGCAGGGCCCGGTCGAAACCCAGGAACGCTGGGCGATACATCGCGCCGCGCCAACTTACGCTGAGCAAGCTGGTTCTACCGAACTGCTTGAAACCGGTATTAAAGTAATCGACTTGCTTTGCCCGTTTGCCAAGGGTGGTAAGGTTGGATTGTTCGGTGGTGCAGGTGTTGGTAAAACCGTTAACATGATGGAGCTTATCCGCAACATCGCTACAGAGCACCAGGGCTATTCAGTATTTGCCGGTGTGGGTGAGCGTACTCGCGAAGGTAACGATTTCTACCACGAGATGAAAGAGTCAAACGTACTCGATAAAGTATCTCTGGTTTACGGTCAGATGAATGAACCACCGGGCAACCGTCTGCGTGTGGCACTGACAGGGCTTACCATGGCGGAGTTTTTCCGTGACGAAGGTCGTGACGTTCTGATGTTCATTGACAACATCTACCGTTACACACTGGCCGGAACCGAAGTATCTGCACTGCTTGGTCGTATGCCATCAGCGGTGGGTTATCAGCCAACACTGGCTGAAGAAATGGGTGTACTGCAAGAACGTATTACCTCGACCAAGAAGGGCTCGATTACTTCTATTCAGGCGGTATACGTACCGGCGGATGACTTGACCGATCCCTCGCCTGCAACCACTTTCTCGCACCTTGACGCGACTGTGGTACTGGCACGTTCAATTGCAGAACTGGGTATTTACCCGGCGGTTGACCCGCTTGACTCAACTTCACGTCAGCTTGACCCGCTGGTTGTTGGTCAGGAACACTACAATACCGCACGTGATGTTCAGAACACTCTGCAGCGCTACAAAGAACTGAAAGACATCATTGCTATTCTGGGTATGGACGAATTGTCTGAAGAAGACAAACTGGTCGTCGCTCGCGCACGTAAAGTGCAGCAGTTTCTGTCTCAGCCATTCTTTGTTGCAGAAGTCTTCACCGGCTCACCAGGCAAGTACGTTTCCCTGAAAGACACCATCTCAGGCTTCCGCGGTATTGTCGATGGCGAGTACGATCACCTGCCGGAACAGTCTTTCTACATGGTTGGCAGCATCGACGAAGTGGTCGAAAAAGCCAAAGAAATGGAAAAAGCTGCTTAACTGCCAAGTCGGCTAAGAGATCTGAATCATGGCTAATACAATCCAGGTTGACATCGTCAGCGCTGAGGAAGCGATCTTCTCCGGTGAAGCAGAGATGCTTGTGGTTTCTGCTGAGATGGGTGAAGTCGGTATTGCACCCGGCCATGCGCCCTTTCTCACCGGTATCAAGCCCGGCGATATTGCCGTACACAGCGGTGGTGAGGCACAACACTTTTTTGTCTCTGGTGGCATGCTTGAAGTACAGCCCCACGTGATCACTGTGCTGGCGGATACAGTAATCCGTGGCGGTGATCTTGATGAGGCAGAAGCGACTGCCGCACGTGACCGTGCAGAGCAGGCACTTAATGATAAGCAGGGAACGCCGGATTATGCGGCAGCTGCTGCAGAGCTTGCCGAGGCTTCCGCGCGACTTGCGGTGCTGAAGAAAATAAAGGATGTCGGTCGTTAGAGACTTCCTCTTGCGGTACCAAAAGAAGCCCGCTTTACGCGGGCTTTTTTGTGCGTGGCTGAAAAACCCCGGAGTCTGCAAACGCAAAATGATGGATGATTATAGATAATAGCCAATTCTTGACATAGTATAGAATTGTGGTCAGTATAAACATATGGTCGATCATCACAGTCATACGTCTAAAGATGTTCCTGATGCACTTCGTGCGGCAGGTCTACAGGTCACGGCGCAGCGTCTTGCTGTGCATCGTGCAGTGACGTCGCTACCGCATGCGATGGCAGATGAAATCTGTAGTGCGGTACGTGAAGAACTTGGCGTAATCTCCCGGCAAGCTGTTTATGACGCGCTCAATGCCATGTCTGAACACGGTTTGCTTCGTCGTATACAACCGGCCGGTTCTGCTGCACGTTACGAGCATCGGGTGGATAACCATCACCACCTGATCTGCCGTGAATGTGGCACCCTGGTCGATATAGACTGCGCTGTTGGTGAGGCCCCCTGTCTTACCGCTCACGATGACCATGGCTATAAGATTGATGAGGCTGAGGTCATTTACTGGGGTACCTGCCCCGGTTGTCAGTAGCGCATTAACAGATGACAGACAGCAGCCCTATCGTGAAATCTTTTACTGATCATCGAACTCCGGAGATCGCACAAATTTAGTAACACTGTAGTTAAAAATAACAGCCATCAAAGGCTGAAAACAACACCCACACATTAACTAACAACTATTTCATAACAGGAGAATACTGATGGATGGTGATATTGGAGGCGGATGCCCGTTCGCTCATGGTGGTAACACATCGATGGACAAGCCGGTTACCAAATGGTGGCCTAATTCGTTAAACCTCGACATCTTGCATCAGCACGGTGCTCGCACGAACCCGATGGACCCGGATTACAACCATCGCGAAGCGGCCAAAGCGCTGAACTATGATGCGGTAAAAGCAGATGTTAAAGCGCTAATGACTGACAGCCAGGACTGGTGGCCGGCAGACTGGGGTCACTATGGTGGCTTAATGATTCGTTTGGCCTGGCACTCTGCCGGTTCCTACCGTATGGGTGATGGCCGTGGTGGGGCAGGTTGCGGCAACATTCGATTTGCTCCGCTGAATTCATGGCCGGATAATGCAAGCCTGGACAAAGCCCGTCGTATTCTGTGGCCGGTTAAAAAGAAGCATGGCAATGCATTGTCATGGGCTGATCTGATTATTCTTGCCGGTAATATGGCTTATGAAACCATGGGCCTGAAGACGTTTGGTTTCGGATTTGGTCGTGAAGATATCTGGGGTCCTGAAACTGATATCAACTGGGGTTTCGAAGACGAGTGGCTGGCAGACAGTGCCAACCGCTACGAAGACCTTGATCAGCCTTCCACGATGTACAACCCGCTGGCTTCGGTTCACATGGGTTTAATCTATGTAAACCCTGAAGGTGTAAACGGCAATCCTGATCCAGCGCTAACCGCTAAACACGTACGTGAAACATTCTCACGTATGGCAATGAACGATGAAGAAACTGCTGCACTGACCTGCGGTGGTCACACGGTAGGTAAAGCGCATGGTCGTGGTGCCACTGACAGCATTGGTGTAGAGCCTGAAGCAACCGGTATTGAAGCACAAGGTCTTGGTTGGTCCAACCCTGGTCATGATGGTAAAGCCACCAATGCCTTTACTTCGGGTATTGAAGGTGCATGGACTGCCAACCCGACCAAGTGGGATATGGGTTACTTTGATTACCTGTTCAACTACGAGTGGCAGTTAACCAAGTCACCTGCCGGTGCCAACCAGTGGGAACCGGTTGATATGCCAGATGACAAGAAGCCGGTTGACGCGACTGATCCATCTATTCGTCACAACCCGATGATGACTGATGCCGACATGGCCATGAAGGTCGACCCGATCTACAACGAGATCTGCCAGAAGTTCATGGCCGACCCTGACTATTTTGCTGATACGTTTGCACGCGCGTGGTTCAAACTGACGCATCGTGACATGGGTCCAAGACCAAACTATTTAGGCCCTGATGTACCTGCTGAAGAGCTGATCTGGCAGGATCCGGTTCCGGCAGGCTCAACCTCTTATGATGTTAATGCAGTGAAAGCGAAGATCGCGGATGCCGGTTTAACTGCTGCCGATATGATCGCTACTGCATGGGACAGCGCACGTACATTCCGTGGTTCCGATAAGCGAGGTGGTGCTAACGGTGCACGCATAAGATTGGCGCCTCAAAAAGGCTGGGCTGCCAATGAGCCACAGCGTTTGTCAAAGGTGCTGGCTTCACTTGAACCTATTGCTGCAGATACCGGTGCATCAATCGCCGATGTCATTGTGTTAGCGGGCAACGTCGGTCTGGAACAATGTATCAAAGCTGCTGGCCATAATGTTTCTGTACCTTTTACACCGGGTCGTGGTGATGCTACTGATGACATGACCGATGCAGAAAGCTTCTCGGTACTTGAGCCACTGGCAGATGGGTTCCGAAATTTTGAAAAAGAAAAGTATGCCGTTGGACCAGAAGAACTGATGCTCGACAAAGCCCAGTTACTGGGGTTGACTGCCGCAGAAATGACTCTGCTGGTGGGTGGTATGCGAGTGATGGGTACTAACCATGGCGGTTCAAAGCACGGTGTATTCACAGATCGTGAAGGTCAGTTAACCAATGATTTTTTCGTTAACCTGACTGACATGGCCAACAGCTGGCACCCGGTAGAATCTGATGGTAGCTATGAGCTTCGTGATCGCAACAGCGGTAAGGTTAAATGGACTGCCACCAGTGCTGATCTGGTCTTTGGTTCCAACTCTATCCTGCGTTCTTATGCAGAAGTTTACGCACAGGACGATAATGCCGAGAAGTTTGCAAGAGACTTCGTTGCCGCATGGACAAAGGTAATGAACGCAGATCGATTTGATTTGCTGGCCTGATTGTTCGGGCAGTGACCGCCCCGTTTGGGGGCGGTCAGCTTACCAGTGAGTACTTTGCTACCAGAACGCACCGGCGTTCACTTGAATATCTTCCATCGTAAGTGCGGGAGATAAATCAGATGATAAAAAAGATACCAGTTCGGCAATTTCGTCTGGCTGTACCAGACGGTTTTGCGGGTTAGCAGATTCAAGCGCTGACCTGACTTCTGCCTCTGTGTTACCTGAACGCGCCGATATTTTTTTAATACTGCTGCTCAACATTTCTGTCTCTACCCACGTAGGACTGACCGTAGTACACGTAACACCGTGAGCAGCACCCTCCAACGCTACCGCCCGACTCAATCCAAGTAAACCGGATTTCGATGCGCAATAGGCGGCATGTGTATCTGTAGCGGTTGTGGCAGCTGTTGATGCGATATTAACAATCCGGCCCCAGCCCGCATCGATCATCAATGGCAGGCATGTCCGTATCATTCTGAAAGGGCCATTGAGATTGGTGTTTATCACTGCGTTCCAGTCTTCATCACTATGACCACTGACAGAATGATGTACTGATATTCCTGCTGAGTTAATTAAAATTCCGGGTGTTCCAAGTTTGTTTTGCACCAGTTCGATGAACTGTTTTACTGAATCTGTGCTGTCTACATCTAACTGCCCGACCAGATAACCCTGATCTTGCAGTGAACTATAGGCTGTTACCGTCTGTCGCCCACCCATCGCGACCTTCGCCCCTCGTGCTGCCAGTACAGCGGCAATTTTCAGTCCGATGCCGGAACTGCCACCGGTAACGATAGCAACTCTGTTGTGGTGCCATAGCTCTTTAGTCATGATAATTACGCTAAGTTGATGTCACCATTGTACTTGTAGCGCAGTTGCCTCCACCGACTGTAAAACTCATCGCTGCCAACATGAGTCAGGCGCACATGACGATTGCCGTTAAAGCCTGTTCTTGCGTGTAACACACGAGCATTGTCAAACACCAGTGCTTCACCGCCTTTGAGCAGATAATGCATGTGATACTTACTGTCGTACGAAAGTGCAAACATTTTCTTTAGTGCGCTGTACACAGGACTGATTAATTTTTCCGGTAAGTCGATGGGCCCCATCGTTCTTTCGTTTAGTCTGAACTCACAGACCTGACCGAAGTAGTCGTGTTGAATCATTGGTGCCTCGGCACGCAGACCGACATTGTCGAGAAACCGTCGATGAGGTATAGGTACTTCTGACAGTAATTGATAATCCTGCGGGTACATTGCTTTATAGTCAGCGGCGAGTTTGAATCCATCGGTCATCACTGACTCACCGCCGTTGTCTTCACTGGCTCTTAAAGAATGAAAAATCATAATGCCAGGTGGAGGTTCGCGAAAATTTTCATCGGTATGGGGTCGCAGTGGCACCGGTGCGTTGGCGATTACCGCAGGTTCCGGTGTAGAGATAATCTCAAATACCCGCCCGTAGTGTGTTTCACGAATAAAACTTAATAACCCGGCAATTTCCTCTGTGGCCTGTGCGGTTTTTGGAACATCTTCGAGAAGTACAATGCCGTAGCTACGAACTGCATCGAATATTTTCAGCAGCTCTGATTCCTTTTGCTGAGCATCCGGGTAGCTCACGCGGGGCAGTGACTGTGTAAAAGATGCATCCCAGAGCTGCGGGTTTGAACGGCGTTTATTGCGTTCCTGATCACTCTGGCAGTGGCTGCGTAGCCAGGCGGTGTTAAAGCGACTGATATGGTCATCTGCGGTCCACCTGATTTCAACCATCTGGTCCGTATGGCTGACCTGGTAATCCAGATTATCCGGCAGCATATTGAGTTCGAAAAATCGATGCCCGCCACTGTGATCGCCACACATTTCACAGCTGCAATTGTCGCGGAGCCAGATGGTATGAAAACCGGATTGATGCCCGTCGCCCCAGTTAAAGCGAATTTTGTCAGGGTCGCGGTGCACTGATGTCAGCTGATACTCTGCTTGCGGACAGTGTCTCGGTATGTGTGACGCTTCCATCACCCCTCCTGCTGATAAATTAACCCGGGCAGTATGCCGCGTGTTTCGCGAAATACAGCTCAAAATGGACTCAATAGAGATTTGATCCCACTGTAATCTACCACTGCCAGCTGAAAGTCCCAACTTCGATAATATTGTATTGTACTCATAGCAATTTGTACTGATGTTGTTCTACCTGATAAAAGACAGGCACAAAAAATGACGGGACCACTAAGCGGTGTAAAGGTAGTCGATTTAACCACCATGATCTCCGGACCACTGGCAACAATGATGCTGGCGGATCAGGGTGCTGATGTGATAAAAATCGAGTCACCGCATGGTGACCACTCGCGCCGTGTTGCGACCAGGCGAGGCGGGTTTTCTGCGTCCTTTTTAAACAATAATCGCAATAAACGATCGGTGGTTCTGGATTTAAAAAATCCTGCAGGACTGGCAGCGTTGAAAGAAGTCATTAAAGATGCGGATGTTTTTATTCAGAACTTCAGACCGGGGGTGGCCGAACGCATCGGCATTGGTGAACAGGTATTGCGCTCCATTGTTCCTGATCTGATCTACGTGTCTGTTTGTGGCTTTGGTTTCGAAGGCCCCTATGCGCAAAAACCGGTATTTGACCCGCTAATACAGGCAGTGTCCGGTTTGACTACCGTACAGGCGGGGTCTGATCAGGCACGGCCGCGTCTTGTTCGAACCATTGTTCCCGATAAAGTCACTGCGATACAAACCTCGCAGGCAATCACCGCTGCTTTGTTTGCAAAGCTTAAAAATGGCACCGGTCAACATATAAAAGTTTCTATGTTGGATACTGTGGCGTTTTTTCTATGGAGCTCTGATATGGGAGGGCATACTTTTGTCGGTGATGAACTCGAACACGAAACAGCCCAGTCCTACATTGATCTGGTGTATGAAACGCAGGATGGCTATATCAGCGTTGCTGTGGTTGCCGATAAAGACTGGCACGGAGTGTCAACGGCGCTTGATCGTCCTGACTTTCTGACCGACCCGAGGTTCAAAACTGCTGCGCTCAGAGAAGAAAATAAAGATGCCCGAACGCGGCTGACACAGGAGGCGCTTTTGGTGTTTAACAGTCAGGATGCCATTCAAAGGCTTGAGCAACAGGATGTCCCTTGTGCCCCGGTGTTAACCCGAAAAGAAATGATTCGCCATCCGCAAATAGAAGCTAACCAGGTATTGGTCAACACGCAGCATCCGCAGGCGGGTGAGTTGCGCCAGGCACGCCAGCCTGCGATATTTTCCAAAACTACCATTGCCAGTCCGAAGCCGGCCCCGCTACTTGGCGCAGATACTCGTGAGGTACTGCAACACGCTGGTTACAGCTCAGCGCAAATAGATAAACTGGTGGCAGAAAACGCCATTGTCTGTCACGGAGAAAACACATGATTGATCTCTACTACTGGCCAACGCCAAATGGCTGGAAAGTATCTATTGCACTGGAAGAACTTCAGCTTGCTTACAATACAATACCGGTAGAAATTGGCGCCGGTGATCAGTTTGACGAAGCGTTTCTTGCGATAAGTCCCAATGCCAAAATGCCTGCAATTGTTGATCATGATGTTGCGGGTGAAGCAGTGAGTGTGTTCGAGTCCGGCGCCATACTGTTTTATCTTGCCAATAAAACCGGAAAGCTGATACCACAGGATGAGATTGGCAGGAAAGAAGCACTTGAGTGGTTGTTCTGGCAGACAGCCAATCAGGGGCCGCTGGCCGGGCAGCTCAGTCATTTTGTTAATTATGCACCTGAAGGCCAGGACTACGCTGTGCAGCGGTATCGCGGTGAATACCAGCGTAATCTTGCCGTTCTTGAAAGAAGACTGGCCAGTCGTGACTATCTGCTCGGCGAGTATTCGATTGCCGATATTATTGCGTTTCCGTGGGTGTTAATCGCTAAACCGTTAACGGGCTCGCTCGATGATTTTCCGCGTGTGAGTGCCTGGCGGGCACGGATCAAGGACCGGCCTGCCGTCAGGCGTGGTGTTGATTTGCTCAAAAACCGACAAAACCGTGGCCAGCACAATGCGCAGAATAACCGTGTGTTATTTAATCAGGGCGCTGAGCATTTTTTACAGGCGAGCCGGGAAAAGTAATAAAAACCCTTTAGTTTTGCGCTAATCACAAACGGTCCTGACACATACTGATTGACTAGTGATGCCTACTGAGCTACGTTCGAACAGCTGGATGGCAGACTTTGCTATTCTGATCGATGTGTGAATTTCGAGTCGACGAATCGACTCCAGGCGGAGAGATTGAATGTACGCAGTCATAAAAACCGGTGGTAAACAATATAGGGTTAAGCCGGGCGATAAGCTGCGGGTGGAATCGTTGGATGTCGATGAAGGAGAGTCAATCGATATCGATCAGGTATTGATGGTTGGCGAAGGGGAGGACATCTCTGTCGGTAATCCACTAGTCAGTGGTGCGGTTGTCAATGCGAAGGTGTTGTCTCACGGCCGTGGAAAAAAAATCGATGTCATCAAATTCAGACGTCGCAAGCACTACCGCCGCCAGATGGGGCATCGCCAGAACTTTACCGAGCTCGAAATTGTATCGGTTAACGGCGTAACTGCGCCGCCTTCCAAGAAATCCTCATCGTCTGCTTCCCCTGGTTCAGCAGATAAATCATCTTCCACGGCTGCGCCAAAGGATGCATCGAAGGGCGATCAGTCCTCCGCTGGTGGTGCTGCAGCGGCAGCAACTGCTGCTGCATCGCTCAAATTTCTCGATGCACCTAATGGCGAGCCGGACGATCTGAAGAAAATTCTCGGTATCGGCGCCGTACTCGAGGAAAAGCTCAATGATATGGGGGTTTACCACTTCAGTCAGGTTGCCGAATTTACTGCCACTGACATTGAAAACATCAATACCCACCTGAACTTTCCAGGTCGCATTGAACGTGATGAGTGGATTCCTCAGGCACAGGAGCTGATGCAGGGCGGTGAAGGCAGAAAGCTTAAGTATCTTGAGGGTCCGGAAGGCGAACCAGACGATCTGAAACTGATCTCCGGCGTGGGTCCGGTACTGCAGGATAAACTTAACGAGCTGGGTATCTATCACTTCTGGCAGATTGGCAAATTTGAACAAAAAGATATTGATCTGGTAAACGATGCAATGGCATTTCCAGGTCGAATTGAAAGGGATGAATGGATTGCCCAGGCCCGGAATCTGGCCGAGGGCGGCGAGCCGCGCTAGCTCACGGTTGCCGTACTACATTCGCAACGGCACTGACCTCCGGTGCCATGGCGGCGTTTATTCCGGCTTTGCAGAATCGGTTGTTTGGGTAGCTCACAGGACGCTATGGAAAGGCCCAGAAAGATGCATCTCTGATCCAGAATGCATTGCGAAAATCCGCGTTAGTGGCGCGAAACCAGACCTCCTGTGTACCGACGGGTATATAACGGGAAGCGCTGCTGCCGGTAAAGTAGGAGCGAAATTTACCAAAATCGTTTTCCGGTTCATATTGCATAGCAGGCCGGTGCCATGACTCACCCTGATCAAAAGAAACCTGCAGCGTTGTTGTGCCGTTTTCAGCACCTGTGAGTGCGTTGAATCTGAGTTTTGCGTTGGCAGGTGCGGGGTCTTTAAACCGCATGATAATCGGATCAGCGAGATTTCCGTCGGCGGCAGCTGTCCGGTCGATCGCCTTTATAATTCTGAACGGTTTACCCGGAGACAAATAAAAGTTATCCCAGTGATAGGTGTTCGGATGGCACTGGCTCTGAAAAGCGGCACCGGGTTTGTCATGCGGTTGGTTAACGTTTTCGGCGCATGACTTGGTGGTGTTGTAAGCGTAGTGGGTAAACTGTACGACTAACTCGTTAGGAAGTTCCGGTACGATATATTCACCGACACAACCGTTGCCGTATTCCGGCATGCAAAGTGACACCTGATCCCGTTGATCCGCCGCCCACATCGTGTTTTCCGGTGTCTTTGTCACCGTTAATCGAAACCGTGCACGGCTGCGGTTATCGGTGACATTATGCAGTGTGATATCCGGATGGTTGTCGCCATCCAGATAGTTGTACATGACTTCGTTATAACTGCTGTGGGTGAGTACCCAGTTTTCGCCCCCTGGCGCGTTAGCGTACATGGCAAGTCTCTCCGGGTTACCGGGGTTGGCAATTTGTGCCCTTGTGTATACAGCGCCTGTGTCGCCTGGTTGCACATAGTTTCCGTCTGTCAGGTAGTTGGCATCTTTTATCAGCAGTGTGCGAAATACATTTACCTTACCGAGGATATCTGCAATACCGTTCGGTCCTTCATCGAGCGCTGTGTTGATATTAAATCCGTTGACCGCTTTGCCGTTGGCATCAGCGACGACATCTCCTTCGGGCAATTGCAGGTGTGTACTTAGTGGTGTCAGGTCCAGTTGCCAGTAATCCCTGCCAGCAGTTCGATAGGTTGATACCGCGAACTCCACGACGCCCTGTCCAAATGTCGTGTCCAGTAACTGGTTCGGGGTAAGCGTGAGTTTAGATGCGCCGGTGGCGTACGCCGCAGTCATTAAATGATCGGCGCACACATAAATCATATCCTCGTATCGAATTATCGGGTGTAAACCCGCTGCATCGGTCAGGGGTTGTTCGAACTCCGGTGCCCAGTAGTCCGACAGTGTATTTTCATCACCGTTATAGGTGTCGGGAATGGAAAAAAATTCCTGTATAAAGGTAAAGCCACGCTGGTTATTGCGCGATGGATCAACTCGTTGTGAAAGATCGATAGGTTGCCCACAGCGACTTCCATGATCAGCCATCAGGAATTGCTCGTTCCAGTAGTAGCTGTCGTTGAAACCACCCCCGCTAGCGGGTTCAATGTATCCGTCTCTGGAATGTGCGGTGATGTCCCATTTCTCTGAGACAGATTCGAGTTGTGCTGCCTGGTGACTGAAATCCATGCCATCGACCTGGTCGGAGTGAAGGTTGATCACATTGCTGTGCCGGGTTTCTGCTTGTGGATCAGCGAGATCAAACAGCTCACCGCGGATGTATTCCCGATAAGTCTGATCGCGGAATGACATTGGCGGAATTAGGCCAGTGAGTGTTAGTGGACTGGTTGCAGTAAAGTCTTCACAGAAATAAGGCGTACTCTGCTGTTGGTATCGGGCACAGTAGTTATCGGCTGTGGGTACATTGATAGCACTGCTGGTTTCTGATGTATTAACCTGATCAACGTTTTCACCGCTGCTGCCACCGCAGCCGGCACTTGTCACAGTGAGTAGCCCACTCAGAAATAATGGCGTTATACGAATCATCCTAACTCCGTATTCTAAGACCTTTGCCTTACACTATAGTGCAAAACCAGTTACCTATTATTCGTTAACCGTTGTGTCATTTTGGAAAGCGACCTATGCGAGTCTACAGCTGGCCTGAAAATCATTGGCACTGGCCTGTCGAACTAACCCATCAGCATGGCGTTCGCAGTGGAGAGTTGGTGTTTACCGGCGGTCAGGCAGATCTTGATCATTCGGGCACCGTAGTCAATCCGGGTTTGCTTGACGAGCAGTGCAGGAATGTCATCAGTTTCGTCGAAAATATTCTCACTGACCTGAACGCCTCCTCTGCTGATGTGGTGAGATGGGTGGTGTACTTTGTTGGAGATGAAAAAGACGAAGCGTACATTCTTTCATTGTTAAGTCAGGCAACACCTGCTGCCTGCATGCCAACGGTATCAACGGTGTGTCTACCGGCATTGTGTTATCCGGGGATGCGAATAGAGCTTGAAGCTGTTGCATGGTGTCCGCCAGAAGACACTGCCAATTCAATACAATATGCAAGGGGCGAACATCTACCGGCGCTGCCAAACGGATTTTCACATGTCGTGCGTAGTGGTGATCTGGTATTTACCAGTGATTGTTCGGCGATTACTGCAAGCGCTGAAGTACAGTTTCCCAATGATCTGATCACTCAAACCAGGTTGATGATGGAGTGTCTTGAGAAAACCCTGTCACTGGTAGATGCATCTGTCAGTGATGTGCTTAAGCTCAATGTTTTCTATCACGGAGACGGAACCGCTGATAACTGGAGCGAACCTGCGAAAATTCGCGCAGCGTGTTTTCCCGATCCCGGACCTGCGGCAACCGGTATTGCGGTAACAGGTTTTGCTCAACCTGGCTTGATGACAAAAATTGCAGTAACAGCGGGTATACGTTCAGATACGAATGTACGTGAATTTGCCTGGCCTGAGAATCACTGGAACTGGACCGAAAAATTGCCTTATCAGCATGGCAACCGATTTGGTAATCTGATTCATCTGGGAGGACAGGTCGCGCTTAACACTAAGGCGGAAGTATTACACCCGAATGATATGGTCGAGCAAACTAAAATTGCCATGGAAAACATTAAGCGGGTACTGGCTGAATTTGGTGCCACACTTGATGATGTAGTAAAGGTGACAACTTTCTATCAGGGCAGCGCTTCTGCTGAAGCACTGCATGAAAACCTGCTGATACGCTCCGGCTCGTATAACAAGCCGGGCCCTGCCACTTCAGGCATACCTGTTACCACACTGGTTTATGAGTCTATGGTGATAGAAATTGAAGTTATCGCGATGTTAGAAGACTAAGTAAACTAGTCTCTCTTGCCCTGTACCACTTGATTTAAAATCATCGCACAAAACAAGATAGCAAACCCGGCGAGTATTCCCTGACCTACCGATGAGTATTGCAATGCTTCCAGTACATCTTCTCCTAATCCTTTAGCGCCGATCAATGAAGCCACTACCACCATGGCCAGGCTCAGCATAATGGTTTGATTAACACCCGCCAGTATCGAAGGAGATGCCAGTGGTAAATCCACTTTGGTTAGCAGGTACCATTTGGATGCGCCATAAGCAATGGCCGCTTCGCGAATAGATTCAGGCACACCGCGCATACCGAGCACGGTGAGTCTTACCACCGGCGTACCGCCGAATATCATCGTGGTGATGACTGCGGCTGGCTTGCCAACACTGAAAAAGGCAATAACCGGAATCATAAATACAAACGATGGCATGGTTTGCATAAAGTCCATGATGGGGCGGATAACTGCATAAAATTTTGGACGCCGTGCGCTGAATAAACCCAATGGAATACCCAGGCTAATTGACAGCAGCGCGGCGGTACCAAGTAGTGCGAGTGTGGTCATGGCCTTTTCCCAAAAGCCGAATAATCCCATGTATAACAGAAACCCTGCCGCTGCGATTGCCCCGCCGGTACCGGCTGAAAGCCACGTAAGCAGGATAATAAAGCTCGCTATCACCGGCCACGGAGTTTGCACAAATAATACTTCCAATCCATCCAGTACAACGCGAATACCATACGAGATAGAGTCAAATATATAACCACCGCCGTTTCGCACGGTATCAAAAATTCTTTCAACAATAGAAATACCGGTCAGTCGGATTTGCCTGTCGGTAGGGAATGTTTCCAGCCAACCAAAGGTGCCGGGAAAAGCAAAATGTATAATGCTGACAATAAAGATTACGGCGACAAAGGCAACAGTTATAGCGGTACGCCGTGGACTGAGTCCGGCAGTAAGCTCGGGGTCTGACAGCCATTGCGAGAAACGCTTCTCAAGCGCCGGGTTTGCAATAATCCCCTCAATCAGTTTTACCAGAAGCAACATGCCAAGGCCAAACAGTGCGACGCTGCTAGCAGCTGCTTCTGCCTGTGTTACTTCTAATTGAATGTCTGAAACTGCTTTTTCCAGAGACTCAATAGCGCGCTGGAACACTTCGACCTTATCGGATTGTTTCTCGATTGCCGCCTGTAGTTGTTGATGGCGAAAATCCAGTGTGCTCTCTATTTGTGAGATTCTGTCTCGAGCCTCTGCACCCAGATCACCAAACAAGCCGCGTGCGAGTTGAATTACGGCAAAAGTCTCCAGAATAATAAACGGCAAGCCCCAGTTCCATAAACCGCGCATGCCATACCAGACCGGGCCTAACAAGGCTGCTACCCAATTGAATGTCCAGGTGAATCTGGCACGACTCCCGATTTTATCAAACTGCTTGCGATAGTATTCGCTATTGGTTTTAACGAATGACGGAATCAATGCCTCACGACTTTCGCTGCCACTGGTTGGTTGCTGTGAAGTGTGTTGATTTGTGACGTTCTGGTTCATGAGGTTTCAGTACCGTCAGCTATGGTGGTAAGAAGGTCTTTGCGCGTGATCACGCCAATCCGCTGCCCGCTGTCGTTTACTACCGCCAGTGGCTGCTCCTGGCTTGTAGCACCTTCAATAAGCTCACTGAGATTTGCATCTTCAGGGAATGATGGTGCGGTGTCTGACAAGTTACCATTGGTGGACTGCCAGTCGTTGATTGGTTGCATCACTGCATGCGCGCGTACAATCTTAAGACGGGAAATACCTGCCACAAAGTCTGCAACATAGTCATCTTCGGGTTGCATAATAATGTCTGCAGGGGTGCCGGTCTGAACCACTCTGCCGTCGCGCATTATCGCTATGCGATCACCAATGCGCACGGCTTCATCGAGGTCATGGGTGATAAATACAGTCGTTTTATTCAAACCCGAGGCAAGGTGCATAAACTCGTTTTGTAACTGCCGTCGAATAAGTGGATCAAGCGCCGAGAACGGCTCGTCCATCAGTAGAATTTCAGGGTCTGCCGCAAGTGCTCTGGCAAGCCCGACACGTTGTTGCATGCCACCGGAAAGTTCGTGTGCGTATTTGTTGCCCCAGCCGGTTAACTCAACCATTTCAATAGTGCGGTGGGCGATTTCCATGCGTTTGTTTTTTGCTATGCCGCGTATTTCCAGTGGCATGGCAATATTGTCGAGCACAGATCGATGTGGCATTAACGCAAAGTTCTGAAACACCATGGCAATATGTTCGTTGCGATAACGGCGCAGAGATTGTTCAGACATTGCCATGATGTCTTCGCCATTGACGATTATTCTGCCGTCAGTGGGTTCAAGTAATCGGTTGATGTGTCTGACCAGTGTGGATTTACCACTGCCGGATAATCCCATCACACAGAAAATTTCACCGGGTTTTATCTGCATGGTGGCATCGGCCACTCCGATTACGCAGTTGTATTTTGCCAGCACATCAGCTTTGCTAATGGCAGTGGATTTTATGTCTTGCAGTGCATCGGCGGCGCGATCACCGAAAATTTTCCAGACGTTGGAAATTTCGATTGCGAACTGGTGATCTGTCACAGGGTTCCTCGGAAGTATTACGGCGTCCGGAATGGACGCCGTAAGTGGTGCGGTGTTACACCGGGATGATCAGGCAATTACAGCCCGAGCCATCCATCGACACGGTCTGAGTTTGCTTCAACCCAGGCCTTTGCTACTTCGGCCGCATCTTTTCCACCTTCGATTTCGAAGGCGAAAGATGAAACATCTTCACCGTTGAGTGCGATGTTTTTTACCAGATCAGCAATCGCCGGTGAACGCTCTTCCAGTGATTTCGAATAGGCGATCTGCACCTGTTTCAGCGCATCTTCTGTCATGACTTTGGAATTTTCAAACCAGTTTGGATCCTGATCCGGCTGCAGTGCATTGTACTTTTCAGGGTCAAACGGAGGCTCGGACAGTCGAACGATATCGTGCTGGAACCAGATAGCATGGGGCGAATAACAGTAAAACGCATAGCCAATGCCTTTCTTCACAGACTCACCAACGGTGGCTGTCATGACCGCCTGGTCAGCACGAATAGGTTCCATGAATGGCATTAAGCCATAGTCACGGACTTTCACCTGATTGACGTTCGCTGATGCCCAGCCTGGCGCACCCACCCAGATTTCACCTTTACCGTTTCCGTCGCTGTCCATTTTTGACGCGATTTCCGGTCGGGCCAGGTCAAAAATGGAGGTGACGTTGTTTTCTTCGCTGAACGCTTTAGTGACACAGAAGCTCTGCTTGCCTTCATAGGAATTAGCGGAGAGTGCTACATTGCCAGTACCTTCGACGTATTTATCAGTGAAGCTTTGCTGATTTGGCAGCCACACGTCAGGGTGAATATCAATATCGCCCTTGCCGGCGTCCATTGCCTGGAAAATTGCCGCATTGTTGCCTGGCACCAGGGTCGCTTCACCGCCTATACGGGAAACTACAACTTCCTGAATCAGGTGGGCAATCGCCTGTGCACCGGTCCATGCCGGGGCACCGATGTTGACTGATTCGGCCATTGCAGTGGTGCTGGACAGTGCCAGCGTCAGACCGAGTAGGGTTTTTTTCATAAACTCCTCCAAGTGGTTGTATACAGGTAGAATGATCTACCAAACGATGGTTTTGGATTGGCTATCTACAAAAGCCACAGACGAAAGGCAAAGGCCTGAAGCGTCTTAGAGACAGGTTACCACCATCATTGCTATCAGTGTGCAGCGCGGTGGAAATTGAGACAAAATTGACGCAAAACAGCGGTACTGGCGAACTCAGCCACCGGTATAACTAATAGTGTATTGCGTGAAGCTTTCGTTTTGGGTTTATTGTCCGCGAGAACCCGGAGGTGCGACCACAATGGTGCGGTATGGGTTGGAAATGTCTCAACCGGTCTCGTGACTCGATCTCTCAGCCGGGATGGTCAGACAGGACGTATGATCGTTAGCAAAAAGTACAGCGTGGCACTGGCCAGTAGCAGCACGGCAAAACTGGCGGCAAGGTTAAAAGCGAATCCGAGCACTGAAAAGATCGGGTGTTCACGTTGCAGATGCCTTAGCTTCAGACGCAACCGGTATTGCGACAATATCATCAAGGTGGCCTGGTAGAGCGGGGCACACTACTAGCAACAAATATGCATAGATTGCTGTTGAACTTCTCAAGATTCTGTATAAATAGATGTTTTTACAGAGGATAATTGCCTGTCGTCATACAATTGTTCACATCACAGGGTACATCCAGGCACCAATTCGACGTTACATTCTGGAACGGCCTCAACATCCGCCTAACGATGGTTCGAGTACAGCGTTGTATTGTTGACGTGGCCTCCTACAGTGAGTTAGCGGTGTGCCGTTATCCAAGTAATACCCTTTACAGTCAGTGAAGAAAGGCTGAACTATGTCCCTAAAAGTAGTCATTCTCGCCGCCGGCAAAGGCACTCGCATGAAATCCGCGATGCCCAAGGTGCTGCACCGTGTTGCACACAAGCCAATGGTAGAACATGTTATTGACGCCGCCGCCGATCTCGGTGCTGCCGCAACAGTGCTGGTTGTCGGCCATGGTGCCGATCAGGTGCGGGAAACCGTGACTCGCTCGGTAGAGTATGTCGAACAAACCGAACAACTCGGTACCGGCCACGCGGTACAGCAGGCGGTGCCATTGTTAGATGCCGTAGACACCGTTCTGATTGCCTACGGTGATGTACCACTGACCAAGCCGGAAACACTGCAAAAGCTCGTTGGTGATGTTTCCGACAGCAATCTGGCATTGCTTACTGTGAATATGGATGACCCGACCGGTTATGGTCGTATTGTGCGGGACACCTCCGGTAATGTACTCGGTATTGTCGAGCAGAAAGATGCCACCGGCGAACAGCTGAATATTCAGGAAGTGAACACCGGCATACTGGCAGCGAAAGCATCAGTACTCGATGAGTTGCTTGGCAGAATCGACAATAACAACGCGCAGGGTGAATACTACCTGACGGATATTTTTTCTCTGGCGGTAGAGCAGGGTATGACGGTAACCACCCATCAGCCAGACCATGTTTGGGAAACCGCCGGTGTAAACAGTCGCCTGCAGCTTGCCGAGCTTGAAAGAATTTACCAGCTCAACCAGGCTGATGATCTGATGACTGCCGGTGTCACACTTCGAGATCCGCAGCGCATTGATGTACGTGGCAATCTGACAGTCGGACAGGATTCAATTATCGATATTAACTGTCTGTTTGAAGGTGATGTCACGATTGGAGAAAATGTTGAAATCGGTCCTAACTGTATTATCAGCAATGCCACTATTGCCTCCGGCACAGTTATTAAAGCAAATACAGTGATCGAAGACAGTGTGGTCGGTAAAAACTGCACACTCGGGCCTTTCGCAAGGCTGCGCCCGGGTGCCGAGCTTGCTGAAGACGCTCATATTGGTAACTTTGTAGAAATTAAAAAATCAGTGATTAACAAAGGCAGCAAGGTTAATCATTTGTCTTATGTCGGTGACAGTATCGTTGGCGAAAAAGTCAACATTGGTGCTGGAACAATTACCTGCAACTATGATGGTGCTAATAAACACCAAACCGTGATTGAAGACGGCGTATTCATCGGTTCTTGCACACAGCTGGTAGCACCGGTCACCGTGCGCGAAAACGCCGTCATTGGTGCCGGTTCAACCATCACCAAAGAGGTTGCAGCCAATCAACTCGCTTTTACCCGTGCGCCGGTGAAAACGGTTGATAACTGGCCGCGGCCGGTAAAGAAAACTCCTGTAAAGAAATAAGAAAACTGGAAAACTGAATCATGTGTGGAATTATTGCAGCGTACGCACAGCGGAACGTAACGCCTATATTGCTTGAAGGGCTTCACCGAATGGAGTACCGCGGCTATGACTCCGCTGGTATGGCCGTACTCGACAAAGACTACAATATCCAGCGTACCCGTGCGCTTGGTAAAGTAGCGGCGTTAGGTGAAAAACTCGAAAAATCACCGATGGACAGTGGCATTGGTATCGCACACACGCGCTGGGCGACACACGGCGAACCTTCAGAGGCGAATGCACATCCGCATAACTCCAGTGATCAGTTCTCGGTAGTGCACAATGGCATTATTGAAAACCATGAGTCACTGCGTGCCGAACTGAAGAACGAAGGCTATGAATTTTCCTCGCAAACAGACACAGAAGTCATTGTGCATCTGTTGCACCGAGAGGTCAGTAAAGCCGGTGACTATCTCAAAGGCGTGCAAAACAGTGTTGATCTCCTGGACGGTGCTTACGCTGTTGCAATTCTCAATACCGAAATGCCAGACCGCATGATTGCCGTTCGCCGCGGAAGCCCGCTATTAGTCGGGCTGGGTGTAGGCGAGTTTTTTCTCGCATCAGATACTGCTGCACTAATTCCGGTAACGCAGGAGTTTATCTACCTCGAAGACGGTGACCTGGTCGATATCTGCGAAAGCAAGCTTAAAATACTCGATGAAAGCGGCGCAGAAGTAAAACGCCCTGTAAAGACATCAACGCTGTCTCTTGGCTCGGTAGATAAAGGTCCGTACAAGCATTTCATGCTCAAAGAAATTTACGAGCAGCCCAATGCAGTTCGGGCAACTTTGCAGGACCGCATTACCGACACCAATCTGCTGTTAAACGGTTTTGGCGATCTGGATCCTTCACTGTTAAAACGTGTAGAAGCAATTCATATTGTTGCCTGTGGTACCAGCTACCATGCCGGCTTAACATCCAAGTACTGGTTTGAAGAATACACGCAAACCCCGTGTACCGTAGAGATCGCCAGTGAGTACCGTTATCGCACTGTTGCTGTACCTAAGAATACTCTGTACATCACGTTGTCTCAGTCAGGCGAAACCGCTGATTCTCTCGCAGCACTCGAAGAGGTTAAAAAATCCGGTTTATATCTGGGTACACTGGCCATATGCAATGTGCCGGAAAGCACTCTCACTCGTGAAGCGGATGCCACGCTTCTCACCAAAGCGGGTCCGGAAATCGGTGTTGCGTCTACCAAAGCATTCACCACTCAGCTGGTTGCTCTGCAGCTTGTCGCACTTACCATGGCGAAAGCCAAGGAAACTCAAACTGAGGCTCAGCGTGCAGAAATAATCAAAGCACTCTATGAGAGTCCGATTACGATGGAACGATTGTTAGGTCTTGATCGCACCATTGAGCATCTTGCCGAGGAATTTGTTGAAAAAGATCATGCAATCTTTTTAGGTCGCGGACCCATGTTTCCGATTGCACTGGAAGGTGCGTTGAAGCTTAAAGAAATTTCCTATATCCATGCAGAAGGATACCCGGCCGGCGAACTCAAGCACGGCCCGCTTGCACTGGTAGATAATGAAGTGCCTGTTATCGCTATTGCGCCGAATGACAGTCTGCTCGAAAAGCTCAAGTCAAACCTCGAAGAAGTTCGCACCCGTGGCGGACAATTGTATGTAATGACTGAAGAAGACACCGATATCGAATCTATCGATGGATTAAAGCTGGTGAAAATCCCGGGTTGTCCGGAGGCAGTAGCGCCTCTGTTGCTTACGGTTCCGCTGCAGCTGTTGTCCTACCATGTTGCTGTAATGCGTGGTACTGATGTAGATCAACCCCGTAATCTTGCAAAGAGTGTTACCGTAGAATAACGCATACTTGATCGTCATTGGACTCGCAGGTAGTGCTACCTGCGAGTCCTGGCTATCTAATTTTTGATTTACCGCATCTTCCAGTGCTGTGTTAAATGGCTTTGACAGCTGAGAAATGAAAAACCAACACCCTTTGCGGTCGGCACTCTACCTTCCCGCAAGCAATGCCCGTGCGATCGAAAAATCCCGCACCATAGCGGTGGACGCCGTTATCTTCGATCTTGAAGATGCAGTCGCACCCGAGTCAAAGTCGCTGGCGCGTGAGCAGCTTCAGACCGCGTTTGAAACACCGGATTTCGGTGGCAGCATTACGGCTATTCGCACCAACCCGATCAACACCGGGGACTACCTGAAAGATCTGGATACCATTGCCGGTTGTCAGCCAGATGCAGTGCTATTGCCAAAGGTCTCGTCGGTTGATGATGTAGAAACCTTCGAAGCCGATGCGATTAACCGGGGTTTTAAAAACGACTGCAGCACCTGGTATATGATCGAGACCGCCGCCGGGCTGGTAAATCTTCGGGAAATCATTACCGCAGGTCGTGAAAGCCGTTTCAGGGTGGGATGTCTGATTGTCGGACACAACGATCTTGCGCTCGATACCGGCGTGTCTTTAGCGGGTGGTCGTGAATTTCTGGTACCCTGGCTAATGCAGCTGGTGCTGCACGGCCGGCACTTTGGTATTTCGGTACTGGACAGTGTTTATAATAACTATAAAGATACTGATGGTTTTACGACGGAGGCAGCTCAGGCCAAAACCATGGGTTTTACCGGTAAAACACTGATTCATCCGGTACAGGTAACTATCTGTAACGAGGTGTTCAGTCCTTCTGATGAAGCGCTTGCCGAAGCCCGGGCTATCGTTGCCGAGTTTGCAAAACCTGAACATTCCAATGCCGGTGTAATCAGCCTTAACGGTAAAATGGTGGAGCGATTGCATCTGGAACAAGCCGAATCGCTGTTGCGGCAATACAGCTAGCTTATCCGGATTTCATTGCAAACCCGGATAGAAGGGTTGCCATAATTCGTCATATTTCAGCTCAAAACAAGCGAATTTGAACCTCGGTTCTGCAACATTTGCTCTCTAGCATTCAGGATGTGTTAAACGGAATCCTGAATCATGTGTCAGATTAAAAAGAACTGCTACTGGCTTCGCCTTCAAGTGTTACTGGCCTGTCTGGCCATTGCGGCCTTACATACATTGCTCTAGCTCATCACCTTTAGCAGACCTTACCGGGGTTTAGCAGGTTGTGCGGGTCGAGTGATTTCTTCAAGAGCTGCATTACTCTGATTTCCTCCGGCGTGCGAGAGTATTTCAGATATTGCTTTTTAAGCAGTCCAATACCATGCTCTGCTGATATTGAGCCACCCAGTTTGGCTAACGGCTCGAATACCGTCTTATTACACTGCTCATACCACACTCGCTGGGTGTCGTTAAACGCTTGTATTTTAACCGGCTGTTGCTGCGGGTCGTTTATATAGTTCTTCGGTTGCGGGGCGATAGTGACATGCAGGTTATTGTCAGCCAGATGTCCATAGGCATAGACAATGACCTCTGGCCAGTCTTTTTGCAATGTCGAACGCACTTCATCGAGGTAGGTTTGCATATGATTGATTGGCAGGCTGATATCGTAAATAAACAATGGCTGGTGTCGCAGCGTTAGATCGACATTTTCACGTATGTTCCAGATTTCAGCACGTTCGCTTTCGGATTTCGCTATAACAGCATCTGCAATCAGCGCATTTTCTATTGCAGCTTCCATTGCCTGAATAAACAGTTGTTGATCAGATGCCTCGTTGGCACCACGTGCTTCAATAATAGCGTAGGCAAAAGAGTCATTTGCAAGCGGTGCCCGTGTGCTGCCGTTAATATCCGGGTTGGTTGAAAGATGGTAGAAGTCATTCCACAGAATTTCGAATGCATTCAGATTGGTATTCAGTGTGCGGGTGATGTGGTCAAGGGTTGCGGTAACCTGGTCAAAGTTGTCAAACGCCACTATTGCGGTATTGCAGGTTGGGGTATCGGGCCTGAGTCGCAGTACCGCACGAGTCACCACACCCAGGGTGCCTTCGCTGCCAATGAACAGTTGCTTTAAATCATAGCCGGCATTGTTTTTAATCATCTTATTCAGTGAACTGAGAATAGTGCCGTCGGCAAGTACCACTTCAAGGCCGAGAATTTGTTCGCGTGTCATGCCATAACGCAACACGGAAAGCCCGCCTGCATTGGTTGAAATATTTCCACCGATGGTGCACGAACCGCGAGCGCCCAGATCGAGTCCGTAGAACAGTCCGGCGTCTGTTGCGGCCTCGTGGACTGTTTGCAGAACACACCCGGCTTGTACTGTCATGGTGCGGTTTACCGGGTCAATTGACTCGATAGACTGCATACGTTCAAGGGACAATATGATTTCTTTGTGGTTACTTTTTTCTCCATCGACCAAACCGGTGACACCGCCGTGGGTTACTACCGGTTGTTTATGTTCGCTGCAGATTTTGAGTACCTGGCTGACCTCATTGGTATCCACAGGTCTGACTAATGCCAGGGCAACCATCGGAGAAGGGTCCCAGAAGTGCTTTGCCCGTTGTGCGACTTGCTCCGGGTTGAGCACATTGGCACTACCGACAATAGCCTCGAGCTGTGTGATCAGTTCGGTCACTCAATATCCCTCCGGTGTCAGTGTTGATCTGTGTCGGGTTAATCAGCCCAGTCTGCCGTAGAAAGTCTTTCTGGCAGACTCTGACAGTGAAATCCCGGGTTCGGTGTTATAGGCAAGCACGACTAACATACGGGTCTGGTTACCGGTGGTTGGTGTCACGCGATGCATGGAGTTGCGCCCTCTGAATAATGACAATGTACCAGCGGTGAGGTGCAGCTTTTCAGGCACCGTGTCACCGTCCAGCACCGCGGCAACACC
The DNA here is from genome assembly GCA_937931165.1 of uncultured Granulosicoccaceae bacterium. GTDB lineage: Bacteria > Pseudomonadota > Gammaproteobacteria > Granulosicoccales > Granulosicoccaceae. The sequence goes on along the minus strand of CALHCI010000018.1, from coordinate 2,338 downwards.
GTCGTAGTTCATATCGTTGGTTTCGGCATTTCGGAGATCTTTAACGTATTCAAATTCACCGCCGCTCTCTGGCGGCTGAATCAGCAGAGTAATGGCAAAAGACGAATTGTCGAAGTGCCACCCCAGTTCCTGCCCTTCGCTTGCATAGTGCAGATTGATTGACGACAGCGGGTCTGCGTATTCGTGCAGTGCATCAACGCTTAGAACAGCGCACAAAAAATCCCGAAACGACTGCGCCTGGTAGAGTGAAGTAAGTGCCGAGTTTTGTGGAATCTGATCGGTGGTGATGCAACCTTTACTGGAAACTACCTTTCGATTTCGCGGGTGTTCTGCATCGAAGTTGCTGTCGGCCGGGCTTAGGTAAACGTTATGTGCGCTTTGCGTAAAGTAGGCCAGGTGTTGATGGTCTGCACCTTCTTTTTTGATTAGATCAACGGCTTGCTTTTGTAGAAAACCCGGCAGCACCAAAGCACCGCTGTTATCAAGTTTTGTTTTGCAATCGTTGCGAAAGTCTCCTGAATCAATCGGGTAGCGGGTCGGGTTAATAATTTGATCCAGCTGCATAGGTACCCCGCCAAAGGTTATCAATCGGTTGGTGATTAAGGTGAAGGTAATACTACCCTGATTCGCGGTCCGGAGTAGTGCCAGACAGACTCACCATTAAAGGCACTGTGTTCGAGGTGGGTGACATACCAGAAAACAGTATCGGCGCGATCAATATTCTCATTGTTGTTAAACAGAGAACCGATTTCCCCGCGCGGGCCCCAAAGCCAGGTGTCAGACTCGTTGCTTTTGTAGGTTCTGACGGCGACATCCCATCTGGCAAAGTCGTCTGGAAATCCGTCATCCGCGCCGGGAATAATTTCTACACGCGTACCGGTTTCTGCATCCTGAATACTCCAGAAGGTAGAGGCGGTTCGGGTATCATTAAACTCGGTGGCTTGCAGACTGCCGGTGTTTTTGAATACCTGATCATCACCACTGCCATCGATATCAAAGTCCAGCCGCCAGTGTGCATGATGGGTGTGGTCTTCAGCGCATTGCAGACCGCGACTAAACACATACGCATCAAAATAACCACGGTTGCTGAATACGTAGGACTGATAGATTTCGTACTCACCCAGTTTTGCGTTGACACCCATCTCAAGAAATTTTTCTCCGTCTTTCTCATAGGTGCGTTTACAGAGTTTTTCTCCGCTGCAAACAGATACGTCTTCGTGCTGTGTAATGGGAACATAGTTGCCTGACCATAAAATATCGGCAAAGGGTCCGCAGGCATCGTTTAAATATTCGACACGCATGACTGGAAAGCTGGCTTTATGTAGAATTTGATGGTCACGATAATACACACCCATTAAGGTTAAACCGGTGGGGGTATCACCGGTGGTGTAGTCAAATTTCCAGTCAGACCAGTCGACCCGGCCAGAATCGGCAAACACAAAGTTGCCGGAAAAAACAAGCGCAACTGCGAACAATATTTTTTGCAGCATCACGATCGCTGCTACTGCGTTTTGCTTTAACACGCTACAGTGGTCCGCCGTCAATGACTGTCTGCTGACTTAAATCAACCGTTGCACGAAACAGCGGTGTAGTGCCTGCGCCGTAGCCAAAGGTCACGTAGATTAACCGATGCGCGTGGAACTGTTTGCCGGTGGTTGCAACTTGCTGTGCTGTGGGGTGTGCCAGTAATGCCGCACCTTGAAGATCTGTGGTGTCATGTCCCAGACTTTGCAGGTAACCCGCAGCTATCGAAATCGCCGTAACACTTTCAGCCGCAGTTTCGGCAGGCTGATAATCGCTGGCCGGTGCCTGACTGACCGTAACTGTGTTGTTGCGATCAACGGTTACTGTCACAACCTGGTTAGTGTTGTAGTTAAAAATTTCGTGCTCCGTGGTTTTAAACGGATCGGACTTGTCACCGGTGGTGTAGCTTCCCAGCACTTCGAATCTTGTGCCAATGGCATGCACTGCCACCTCGTTTTGCATGGCCAGATCAAGCGCAGCAGCGTGCTTGATTTCGCGAATACTGTCACTGGGATTAGTGTTGACGTAAGTGCGTGCGTTGCTGATATCCACCGGCTGCGGTGGCCACACGCCCGCCTCCACCTGTGAGTACGCGATGTGCGTGTCCTGATGGTTCACTGATCCGGGGCTGTCGTTGCTTTGTTCACCGATCACCGCTTGCTGTCCGCCGCCGCAGGCAGTCAGGGAAAACAGGGCGATCGCAAAACCGGTTAATTGATTGGTTTGAATTTTCATGGTGCTTCCGAATAGCCGTATATGTTATCAGTAAGCGCGTGCGGGAATAGGCGGCAAGTCAAAAAAGCCGGGTTATTAC
>CALHCI010000017.1 GCA_937931165.1 uncultured Granulosicoccaceae bacterium | reverse complement strand
TTAAAGTGAGCAAGATAACCGATGTCTTTAAATTGTTTCGGCGCTCCTGTCTCAACGCCAAAACCGGCCAGTTGCCTGCAAGCCAACGCTATATCCGGTATCGCCAGCGCAATCTTCCAGTAACGATCATGTGGGCCGGGATGGTATGGCTCACTGGCTTGCGTAAACTCCAGACGTGCTTGTGCGTCATCATAACCAACGGTACCGTCGTCGAATCTCTGCATACCCAAAATATCACTGTAGAATCGACGTTGAGCTTCAGGGTCCATACATCGTAGTTTTACTTTATCAATTTTAGTCATGCATACTTTTAATCCGGGTTCAGCTAAAGCACCCGCTGCACCAGGCTCCACTCGCTGGAATTAGTTCACTAACTTCGGCACACCGAGTTGTTTCGCTGCATCATTAAGCTCATCAACGGTAGAGTCCGGGATCGATATACCGCGCTCCAGATTTACTTGTGCGTGCTTTGCCTCAAGCTCCCCCGGATAAAATATCTCTTCAGTCTCTGGCGACAAAGGCGCTGACTTGATCTTTTCTACCATATTTTCCATGTCTTTATTGAACTCCGTTAATGGACGAAAAGACGCGATATCAATCGCCATCGCCAGATGCCCCACACCACTATTACCTTGTGGTTCGTATGGGCCTACAACATTATTCAGGAAACTACTACCACTAAGGATACCGGACAACATATCAACGACCGTTGCGATCGCATAACCTTTATGCCCCGCCATGGGCAGGATATTCCCAGCTATACCCATAGCAGGATCATCGGTGGGAACACCAAATATATCGGTAGCCCAATCCGCCGGAATTTTTTCATTACGCTGCCTGGCCACATACAGCTTTCCTCTCGCAACTGCGGTATTCGCGACATCGAGCATCATTGCCGGATACTTACCCGCCGGTGCGGCGATAGACCAGGGATTGTTCCCCACAAGCTTCTCGCGACCACCCCATGGCGCCATTGCTGGGCTCGCATTAGTAAAAAGCAAGCCGATACAGCCACGCTCTGCAGCCATTTTGGTAAAGTACATCGCGGTACCAAAGTGCCCGGAGTTTCTTACAGCAACCGCACCAATGCCGTGCTCACTAGCGCGTCCGATTGCCTCTGTCATCGCACGTTTTGTAATAACCTGACCAATGCCATTCTCTCCATCAAGAACCGCAATCGCGCTTGCATCAGTGATCAGGTTTGGTTGTACATTTATTCGGGTAGCGCCACTTTGCATTCGACGCGCATACCAGAATGTACGCAACACCCCGTGCGACGGGTGGCCCCACAAATCTGCCTTACATAACGAATCTGCCAGTAACGCAGCATCGTCGTCGTTAACCTCCAGCGCGCGGTAAACGCTTCCAATAAAGCTTATTATCTGTCTGGTGAATACCGAATACTATCCATATCGCAGCCCGGGTTCATTGAACAGACAAATAACTACCTGGAAAGTACCATGATGAATACTCAGGGATCCAGCGGTCGTTCACCGATATCCTCTGCGACCAGAATCACATGACCATCCGGGTCTTTTATTCGAATCTCCCTTTTACCCCCCATACGATCACCCCACCGCCGCCAGACTTCCTGAGGCTCCTGCAATACTGCGTGGCTATGCTTTTCGATTTTTGCTAATACCGGTGACAACGAATCAACGAACAACTGCAAAACAATCCGCTGCGGTAATTTAACTGAATGATCTACACCTTCATTCTCAGGTGGCTGATACAACATAATCTGTGCACCTCCAGACCGTTCCAGGTAAGCAAAGGATTCCTCCGGCCTTTGATACGCAATTGAAAATCCCATTACATCACACCAAAACGCGAGACTAATGTTTATATTTTCTACATATAACTCCGCCACCATCGGTGCCCATCCAGCCAACGGCGGTTGACCGTAGTCGATTAGTTTCTCAGTCATGGCAACCGGTCTGAAGCTCCAGATTAAGGCTTACATACTACCCTACCTCCAGACCCGGTTCATCAATATCCGGTGTTTCAAACATAGGTAAATATTCAACCATTTTTAAGACAGGAATAATTGTCGTGACTTCCGGGTTCTGAGTATTTCTAATTCTTACCCGCCGCAGCAATTCATCAAACGGAACATCAAGAAAATGGATCTTCGCACTCACACCAAGTTCAGCAGCACGCTGTGTATAGTCGTAACGCTCAGCACGAGACCAAAACCCGAAGTCCAGAATAACATCCACACTACGCTCAAGTGCGCGCACTGCAACCTGCCACTGAAGTGCTTCAATTTTACTATGTCGTTGGTCATGATCCGGATGGGTAGCATCCTGACCAAAAAAAAACCGCTGCCAGTCATCAGGCGTTAACCGCAACGCATCAAGGTCCTTTTCGAGCGCTTTCGCCAGCGTGGTTTTACCCGAGCATGGAAGTCCAACCATCAGATGCAAAGTTGTCATTAGCATATACGCAGTCAGTTTTGCCGTAAAAAATATATCCGGACACAAGTTAAGAGGTCATCGAGGACATCAACTGATTACCTATAGATGCGCGTTATTCCTTAGTATGTGCAGCAAACTATTAGAAAAACTACCTAACGCCATTCACATTAAGATAAACAGAATAAAGCGATGTGGTGCCGCAGATAAATAATCGATTGAGCTTCGGGCCACCAAAACAAACGTTACCAACAATTTCCGGAATTCGGATTTTCCCCAGTAAATCTCCGTCACTACTCAGGCAATGTACGCCGTCCGCAGCAGACGACCAAATACGACCGTCACGATCAACACGGAAACCGTCAAACATTCCGGTATCACAATCTGCTATCACCGCACCCTCGCTCAATGTGTCGCCTTCAACCGTATGTTTGCGAATATGCGCCGGTCCGTTTTCCTGATGACTCATGCCGGTGTCGGCAATGTACAGGTATTGCTCATCGGGTGAAAATGCCAGGCCGTTCGGTTTAACGTAATCACTTGCCACACGCGTTATATCGCCAGATTCAGGTGCAATACGATAGACATGACAGCCATCGAGTTCCGGTACGGCCCTGTCACCCTCATAATCCATAATTATCCCGTATGACGGATCAGTGAACCAAATAGAACCGTCTGACTTCACCACCACGTCATTCGGTGAATTCAGTCGATTGCCCTGATACTGATCGGCAAGCACGGTGACAGCACCGTCGTGTTCTGTTCGTGAGACGCGTCTTGCAAGGTGTTCACAGGTAACCAGCCGCCCTTGTAAATCAACGGTATTGCCATTTGAGTTGTTGGATGGACTGCGAAAAATCGATACTGAACCATCGGTTTCGTCCCAACGCATCATCCGGTTATTCGGTATGTCAGACCAGATAAGGTACCGCCCGGCTGCAAACCACGCCGGACCTTCGCTCCAGCGCGCTCCGGTCCAAAGTCGCTCTACACGTGCATGACCGATAAGGCATTGGGAAAATTCAGGGTCGACCACTTCAAAACCGGTACCTTCTGTCTCGCCAAAGTACATAGTGCCTGCCTAAGTAGGTGTTTGTTCAAGCGCTCATGGTGCTTTAGTTTGCACAGTAAATTCAACAGCAACTCGCAGCGTAACGAGTAACAAACGCGCCAAAACGCACTGTGTTTTGTGAATCTGGATAAATCCAGGCTTCCACAACACAATTTTTCACCACCGATCAAAAAAGTCACACAGCAAGCCAAAATTCACTTGCGATTTTTAATTTGAAGAGTAGTATACCTGAAAATGTTATCGGTAACATTTACTAGAAATGCTTAAAAATCAGGCAACCCCGGTCTGATCAGGACTTCGCAAAGGTGGAATATGCCAGTTATCAAATTAGATGATTTGTCCAAAAGCTACGGTAACGTCGAAGTGCTCCACAGTATCAATCTTGAGATGCAGGATGCCGAATTTACCGTGCTTGTCGGACCGTCTGGTTGCGGTAAATCCACCACATTAAGAATGGTCGCAGGTCTCGAGTCAGTGACCAGCGGCGAAATCTACATCGACGGTAAACCAGTAAGCAACCTTGAGCCCAAGGAACGTGATCTGGCCATGGTGTTTCAGGACTACGCGCTCTACCCGCACATGAATGTCGCGAAAAACATGTCTTTTGCGTTGCGCCTTGAGAAACGACCTAAAAAGGAAATTCAAAGCAAAATTAACGAAGTCGCAGAGATACTGGGTCTTACAGAATACCTCCATCGCAAGCCCGCAGAGTTGTCCGGTGGCCAACGCCAGCGCGTCGCAATGGGGCGTGCGCTCACCAGAGACAGCTCTACATTTCTGTTTGACGAACCACTGTCAAACCTTGACGCAAAACTGCGGACACAAATGCGTGCCGAACTCGCCATGATGCGACAGCGCGTGCGTAAAAACATGATTTATGTCACGCATGATCAGATTGAAGCAATGACACTTGCAGATCGAATTGTGGTGATGCACGGCGGGTATATACAGCAACAAGGTACTCCGGAAGAATTATTTAAAAACCCGAAAAACAAATTTGTTGCGGGCTTTCTCGGTACACCACCAATGAACTTTATTAACGTAGACATCGTTCGTCAGGCGGACGATGTTTATCTACACGGCAGTGGTTTTAAGCTTCGTTGTGATCATGCAACAGCCGAACGCCTGCATAACTCCCGATCACAGGATGTACTCATGGGAGTAAGACCGTGTGACCTGAACTATAACCCTGAAGCAGCAACCGATAGTGCTATCGACATTGATGTAGTCATCTCTGAGTACATTGGAGCACAATCAGTTTTGATCGGGGATTGTGGTGGGCAGGACGTCATGGTTGAACTGAAATCCGATACACCGATCGCTCTTGGCGAAAGACTGCGATTTTCAGTCAACCTCAACGATCTGCACTTTTTTAACCTGGACGACGACGAGGCCATCGGCTAGTCCACACTTATCACGACGTGTTGCTTAACTGGAGAAGCCAATGCTCAATCTCTCAAAAACACTACGCTGCCTAACAGTAGCAACCGCTATGGTGGCTAGTGTCGCTATCGCGGACCCTTATGAAGAATACGCTGGTACCACACTGATCGTAAACTTCCCTGCACATCCACACTACGATGCAGTGAGAAAGATTCTGCCCGAATTCACCAGGGAAACCGGTATCGAGGTAGAAGTAGATCAGCTTCCGTACCTTAAAATGCGTGAAAGACAAACCCTGGAGCTGGGTCAGGATGAAGGCGACTACGATCTTATCGCTTACGTTGTATTTTCAAAAGCCGACTATGTTTACGCCGATCAGCTTGAGAATCTTGCACGCTACTTCATGAACCCGAAACTCTCAGACCCCTCCTACGATGCTGACGATCTGATCGATGGCTATGTATACAACATTGGCTTCGCCGGTGGAACCAAAGGGTATCTTGAAGGCAAAACCGGTTCTCTGTTCGGCATTCCGTATGGATCTGAAACGTCAATCCTCGGTTATCGGAAAGATATCTTCGAAAAGCATGGACTGGAAGTTCCGGAAAACTATGACCAACTCCTCGACATCGCCTGCAAAATCCCGGAACTTGAGCCGGGTATGGGTGGCCTTAGTTCACGCGCCGCTTCCGGGCACCATGCAAGCCATGCATTCCTTTTGCATCTCGCCCCATTGGGTGGCCGGGTCTTTGACGACAGCTGGAACCCAATTGTAAATAACGAAGCAGGTGTTCAGGCTGCCAATGCTCTCAAGACTATTGTTGATTGCGGACCGGAAGGTTCAGCAAGCTTTGGTTTCGGTGAAGCACTCGGCTCTTTCCTTGCCGGTGACACCGCCATGTTTCTCGATACTACTGTCGTTGCAGGTCAGATTGATGACCCTGCGAAGTCCAAGGTAGTTGGCAAAGTTGGCTGGGCCATGCATCCGATGGGTACACGCCGCGGCAGTCAGACGGGTGGATTCGGTATCGGCATTCCGAAGAACGCAGAAAACAAAGACGCAGCATTCCTGCTAATGCAATGGCTGACTTCAAAGAAGGGTGACAAACTCGTCGCGCTGGCAGGTGGTAATCCTTCACGTTTTTCTACGCACGAAGACGCCGAAGTAAACGCCAGGTTCCCGCACATGGCAACTTTCGGTGAAGCCCTGAAACACGCTGACCCTGATTGGCGTCCGATCATCCCGGTATGGGGAAAAATCAACGCTGACCTTGGCACCACACTGTCAAAAGTTCTCACCGAAGACCTCGATATTCAGGAAGCACTGGACGGTGTAGCCGAACGTACTAAAGCCGTCATGGAAGAAGCGGGTTACTACACCTGGAGTAACTAGACCACTTTAGTTGCAAGCAGAGCCTCCGGTCTGACCGGAGGCTCTAATTAACTTTGCCGGGCTACACATGATGAACAGAGCGACAGCCAATCGATTTACCCCATATTTATTTCTGTTGCCCGCAGCAGTAATAATGGTGCTGGCGTTGTTATACCCGCTTGGCTATATGGTGTATGGCAGTTTCCGTGACTGGGACCCGAGCCAGTCGCTCTCTGAATCTACTTTTGTCGGGCTGAAAAACTACATCACGCTTTGGAACGACCCCAACTTTCATGAAAGTACACTGGTCACACTGAAGTTTGCATTATCGGTAGTCACTGTTGAAATGCTCATCGGCGTTGGGCTCGCGCTGTTACTCGATCGAAAGTTACGCGGTATGTCCGTACTTCGAACACTGTTTATACTGCCTATGATGATTGCACCGGTTGTCGTCGGTCTGATCTGGCGCTACATGTATCACCCGACTCTCGGCGTTTTTAACAGAGGCATTAAAGGGGTTGGTCTGGAGCCGGTAGACTGGCTCGGACAACATGCCTTGTTATCCGTGATCATTGCCGATATCTGGCAATGGACTCCATTTATATTCATTTTGTCTCTGGCTGCGTTGCAGTCACTGCCCCGCTCAGCGCTTGAGGCCGCCAGAATAGATGGCGCAACAGGCTGGCAACAAATCATTCATATCAAACTGCCACTGATGATGCCGGTGCTTATAGTGACTTGCCTGCTCCGCCTGATAGATGCGTTTAAGGTGCTCGAGGTTATCCTGGTAATGACAGAAGGCGGGCCGGGTCTGTCAACAGAAATTATGGCCCTGCGCATCTCGCGCACCGCGACCGAATTTAGAGAACTGGGGGTGGCAGCAGCAATGTCTAACTATCTGCTGATCATGCTTCTGATATTAACCGTCCTGATGCTTGTGTATAACCGCTATATGGAATACAGAGCTTCAAGAGCAATGCGCGTAGCACAGGAGAACTAGGGATGGCAACAGACACCCAACAAAGTCAGCATCCGGGGTTTTACGCCATTGTTGTGATGCTGATTATTATGGCCATCGGACCGATTGCCATCATGCTGATCAATTCATTCAAGCTCGACGTTGATATCATATCCGGCACCAGCGGCTTGCTGTTCATGCCAACCATTCAAAACTATGAAACGGCCTTGTGCGACATCCTGCCATACGAGCTGGATCACCTGGACTTTTGCGCGCTGAAATTCGGTGGTGCGTTTATAAATTCACTGATTATCGCACTGGTATCAACCGTGCTGACACTCATCATCGGTTGTATGGCGGCCTACGCATTAGTCAGATTCCGCTTCATGGGCAGAGACACTGCCTCCGCAACCACGTTAATGGTTCGCATGGTTCCGCCGGCTGTACTTCTGGTCCCTGTATTCGGGTTGTGGAATAACGAATTCTGTATCGACAAAGCCAGCTGGCTGGGTAGCTGGATTCGTGATTCATTTGGTGGCCGTGGTGATGTTTGTCTCGCCGGCACCCACTCAGGAATTATTCTTATTTATATCGCGATGAATCTTCCGTTTGTGATCTGGATTTTGCAGAGCTTTATTGTTCAGGTACCACGCCAGCTCGAAGAGGCAGCACGAATGGATGGTGCCGGCCCGTTCCAGATATTCTTTAAAGTGGTACTGCCACTTATTAAACCCGGGCTTGCAGCAGCGGCAATTTTTACGTTTCGAATCGCCTGGAACGAGTACTTACTGGCATCTGCTCTTTCAGATCGAGACACAAAAACCGTCCCGATACTTATCGTGAACAACATGTCCGAATTCAATGTTGAGTGGGGCGTCATTATGGCAACAGGGATGCTGTTGGCCATTCCACCGATTATCTTCACATTGTTTGCATCAAGACAAATCATCACTGGCATGACAGCCGGTGCAGTAAAAGGTTAATCCAGCATATGAATAAAGTTGCAGTAATTACCGGTGGTGGCGGAGGCATTGGCAGAGCCGCCGCCATTGCGTTAAGTGAAGCAGGCTTTAGTGTCGTGGTCGCCGGACGTACACAAAGCACACTGGACGAAACGGTTGAGTCTCTGTCTGGAAGAGGCCTTGCAGTCACTTGCGACGTAAGCAATGAAAGTCAGGTTGATCACCTTTTTAGTACCACAGTCAGCGAATTTGGTCGCGTAGATTTTCTATTCAACAACGCAGGTATCGCTGCCCCGGCGGTACCGGTAGACGAGCTCGATATCGAACACTGGCATAGCATCGTTAATATTAATTTAACCGGTGCATTTCTGTGCGCCCGCGCTGCGTTTCGACAGATGCGTAAACAAGGCTACGGCAGGATCGTTAATAACGGCTCGGTGTCCGCCACTACACCTCGCCTGTTTTCAGCCCCGTACACTAGTACCAAGCACGCTATTTCCGGTTTAACTAAATCACTGGCACTCGATGGCCGACGCTATGGAATTTGCTGCGGTCAGATAGATTTGGGCAACATCAGCTCAAGTATGGGTGATGCAATGGCACACGGAGTACTGCAGGCAGATGGCTCGACTCTGGAAGAGCCCGTGATAAGCGTCAAACCGGTTTGTGACGCCCTGGTTTACATGGCTGAGCTTCCGACAGATGTAAATATTCTTAATATCAATGTAATGGCTAACGGTATGCCGTTTGTAGGCAGAGGCTAAAGATGACACTAAAACTGGATCGTGACTATAACTTTCTTGTAGGCACCTACACAGATCTTGATGCATTGGCGCATCAGCCCTATGCACCAACCTCTGGCGCAGGCATATACACACTCAACATTTCCACTGATGGAACACTAAGTGAACGGCAGACAACCGAAGCGCTGAATCCCGCAGTGCTGATTCCGCACTCCAGCGGCAAGTTGATGTACGGGATCGTTGAAACCATCCAAAACAATGGTGATGTGCTGCAGTTCAGCCATGATCAAGGCGGTAAACTGAACCTTGAAGGCACTTTCCGCGCGTCAGGCAAGTCAACCTGTTACCTGTCACTATCACCGGAAAAAGACATTGCCATTGTTATTAACTACTGGGACGCTATTATCGATGTTGTTGACGTTGACGAAAACGGCATTCTTGGTGATGTCCGACAAAGCTTCAAACAACTCTATCGCAAGGAAGGAGAATGGCGTCAGGTAGAGTATCGTGAAGACCATTGGGAAAACCGCCAGGTTGGGCCACATGCGCACTGCGCACACTTCTGGGAAGACTGGGTATTTATTCCAGACCTCGGTGAAAACGCAGTATTTCAGTATCGCTACGACACGACAGAGAAAAAGCTTGTACCAGACACACACATAAAGTTTGAAGCAGGCTCAGGCCCGAGGCATATGGCCATGCATCCAACGCTTGACATCTGCTACGTGTCTAATGAATTGTTTAATACGGTTTGCGTTGCAAAACTGGATAAGTCCGAACCAGAATCAACCAGGGAGCGACTGGTACCAATACAGTACGAATCAACACTCGAAAACCGTGATCAAACCTCATATGTGTCTGAAATCAAACTCTCACCTGATGCAAAGTTCCTTTACGTGTCAAACCGTGGAGACAACTCCCTGGCCATATTCAAGGTGTTGGACAATGGCGGGCTTGAGCGAATTGATGTGGTGCCCACGGGTGGCAAATTTCCACGACACTTTGCATTAACCCCGTGTGGCAATGCTGTTCTGGTTGCCAATCAGGATTCCTCCTGTCTCACACTGTTTAGCCGTGATATCAGCACCGGATTAATACAGGCCACCGGCGCTACCTACGATATCCCTGCACCGAACTACATACGCTTTCTGTAGCTAACATTTATTTTTAATTAAGGCGCACCCGGCATGCTGCTTTCTGCAAACATTGGCTTTCTATGGGAAGACCGCCCCCTGCCCGATCGCATTGACGCTGCAGGTAAAGCCGGGTTCGATGCTGTCGAGTGTCATTTCCCCTACGATTACGAAACAAGCGTCATTGAAGCCGCTCTGCAAAGAAACGAGCTGCCTATGGTGGGCATCAATACCGCACTTGGCCCACAAGGATGTTTTGGGCTGGCAGCGCTGCCTGGTCAGGAAGCACGGGCGAGGCAACTGATCGATCAGGCGATCGACTATGCAGTCGCCATTAATGCCGCTCACATCAATGTGGTAGCCGGATTGACTGATGGCGACGACGCCGCAGAACAGGTATACCGTGATAACCTGTGTTATGCCTGCCAAAAGGCCGCAGAGCACAGCAAAACAATAGTGATCGAACCTCTCAACCCGCGGTCAGTCCCGAACTATCATTTCAACACTGTCGAGCAGGCAGTCAACACCATCGATGCTGTTGGCGCTGGTAACCTCAAACTGATGTTTGACTTCTTTCATGCGCAGATTGTTCAGGGTGATCTTGAAACGCTGATCAAAGACTATGCAGACTACTTCGGCCATGTGCAGATTTCTGCCGTGCATGACCGCGGCGAGCCGGATTACGGAGAAATTAATTACGCTTATGTGCTATCTGTATTAGAGGCTGTTGGCTATAATGGTTACATTGGCGCTGAATATAAACCTCGCAGTGGCAACGTGGAATCCGGCTTGGACTGGGTAAAAACGCTCAGGGGCTGACATTGTCGGTAGATTTTGACCGTATAACATTAAACAATTTGCCGGCAGATGGCACCGTGCAACTGGCAGTAAACCCGATTTGGCTACGGTTTGCGCTGTGCCATGGATAACAGTAAAAAAACCGTCACCACTATGGAAGACGTTGCTCAGGCAGCAGGCGTTTCCCGCATGACGGTATCACGAGCGCTGCGCAAAGACAGTTCTGTCTCAGACAAAACCCGCAAACGGGTGCTGGCTGTCGTCGAAAAAATGAACTACGTGCCAGATCAAATGGCAGGCAGTCTGTCGACTAAACGGTCAGGGTTTGTGGCAACGCTGGTGCCTTCAATAAACAATGTCCACTACGGGAGAATGGTTCAGTCGCTGACTGAAACGCTGGAGGAAACCGGTCTGCAAATCCTCCTGGGGCATACAGATTATTCCCGCCACAGGGAGGAGTCGTTAATCGAGAGCTTGTTAAAGCGCCGCCCGGAGGCTATTGCACTGCCGTTTGATGGCCACACCGAACGCACCATCAACCTGCTTCAAAATGCCAATATCCCCGTGGTGCAACTGTGGGAAACCCCGCCAAACCCAATCGGTTATACCGTCGGTTTTTCAAACGAACAAACTTCCTACAACATGACCAGTGAGCTGATCGCACTGGGCTACCGCAATATTGCGTTTCTGTGCGAAACCAATGATGAATGGACCCGCGGTGCTGCACGACGCACCGGATTTCGCAAAGCCATGACAGACGCCGGTCTGCCATCACACAGAATGATTCGTTTCGGCAACCCGCCAATGTCAATTAAAGACGGGTACTTCGTTGGTAAAAATCTGAAGCAATACTACGACGATGTTGATTGTATTTTCTGCGTCTCTGATGCTCCCGCATTTGGCGTTTTAACTGCATTAAAAGAACAAGGCGTAAAAGTACCGGAACAAATCGGAATTGCAGGCTATGGAGATTTCGAAGTGTCCCGCTACAGCACTCCGGCTATTACCACAGTAAGCTTCAACCCGGAAGATGTCGGGCGAATCAGTGCAGAGCTGATTATTAAGCTGATCGATCCTGAAAATACGGACACCCGACTACAGAAAAAACACGTCATCGAGGTGAAAAACCTGATGAGAGAAAGCACAAAGCAACGTCATTAATCGCTGCTTGCATTCTTACCAACCACACGCTGACATTAAGCGCTGCGATGCGCCATCGGATGATCCGCATTGAGTTGCAGCAAATCCCACAGGTTTCCGTATAAATCTTCAAATACTGCGACCGTTCCGTATTCCTGCTCCTGCGGTTCGCGATGAAATTTGATACCAATATCGGTCATGCGTTTGTAGTCGCGCCAGAAATCATCGGTATTTAAAAACAGAAAGACCCTGCCACCTGCCTGGTTACCGACAAACCCGGCTTGCTCTTCCGTGGAGGCTTTAGCCAGAAGAATTGCTACTCCTGATGAACCCGGTGGTGCAACGACAACCCAGCGCTTATCCTGCTCTGGCTGACAGGTATCGTCAATGAGTTCAAACTGCAACTTGTTGACATAGAATTCAATGGCTTCATCATAGTCAGCCACCACTAACGCAATGTGAACGATATTCTGCTTCATAGGAATTCGGGTGTCTTTGAATATTGTTTCTTCACTTTGCCTGACCGGTAGTAATACTTTTGATATGGTCAGTCAGTGCTTTTTGTCTTTGCATTTCTACGAAATCAAACTCTGTCGCGGCAGGATGATCAGTACCAAAATTCTGGTATGCATCCACACCTCTCACCAGCATTGCCGTATCATAGTCTGACTTGACCTGCCGGACACTGGTAGCCAGATACTGAATGTTCAAGCCGATTCTTCTGTCATTACTGCGGTTAGGCATTGACGTATGAATTGTCCAGCCATGGTGTAACGATGCCTGCCCGGGCAGCAAACACAGCGGATGTGCTTTACTTGCATCAACCCCCTGTATAGTCTGGCCGTTGAGTAGCACATTGGTACTGTCAACGGTGGTGATGTGTTCACGCATACCATTTTTATGACTGCCCGGCACCATATACATACAGCCATTTTCTTCTGTGACATCAGTCAGTGCTATCCAGGCAGACACCTGCGCGTCAGAGTCCAGCCCCCAGTAAGTCAGATCCTGATGCCAGCTCACATGCGATTCACTGTGAGCTTCCTTTATCACAAAGGTCGTGTTGTACAACAGAATATCCGGCCCAATAAGCTTTTCGACTGTATCCAGCAAGGTGGGGTGTGTTGCCAGCTGTAGTGGAAACTGCATGAAGGTATGCAGTTTGTACTGGTAGTGCATTGCACCATATTGCTGCTCTATTCCCTCAAGTGTACTTCGATGTTTTAGCGCTACTTCCGGACTGACAATATCCAGAGGTGAAAAATAACCGTCTTTTTCATAGCAGGAAACATTGATGGTAGTCATACAGTATTTCTCAACTTATCTTAAGCGGTGCTGATACAGGTGCTGATAGTGTGGCTGCATACGCCGATTCACACGCTGCACTCGCGAAGGTGCGTCAGTCATATCAATGTATTTTCGGGGCTGAGCCACCAGCCCGGTAGACTTTGCCAGATTGGCATGAAACGAACCACCATCCCACCAACTGTGTTCAGATGGATCTCCACCGGCTTCCCAGCTAAGCGCCTGTTCAATAAACGGTATATCAACAGCGCTGCAAAATGATTCGATCACCGCATGCGGCTTTTCCAGTAAATCATCACTGTCAATTACTGGCGGTGTTTTCCCACTAAGGGCGGTAACCAGATCAAACAGCGCGCGTTGTTCAGGGAAACCTACCTCTAACTCATCAAAGTCAGGCCATTTGTCAACCATTGACGTAATAGTTTTTGCCGGATCACGTATCAGAAAAGCATGTGTAAAGTAGCTTAGAAAATCAGGCGTCCACATGTGATTTATATAGTGTGGAAAATCCTTGATAAATAGCGGCCCCTGTTTGGCGTGCCGCTGAATGCTGTCCCAGACACTTTCAATCGTGAGACCGGGGGTAGTTTTTTCACCGGCTTTAAACCTGGGCCACATTGGATCTTCACCCTGATACCAGGCCTCACCAAACGGCTCATGCAGGCACTGCATATCTCCGCGCTGACGCATCATCCACTCAAATGCCGTGGAGGTTGATCGCGGCACGGCCCACAGGGCAATAATCCTGTTCATCGTTCGCTACCTGTGACGCAAAGCGTCAAGCAGTTGGCCGTGCGATGTTTCCGGTGCAAGTCCAAGTGTTTTATAGAGCCGCCAGTACAACGCCGTGTCATGACCAATAACAGGCTTGCCCAACCGTGATTCCAGCTCCCGGGTATAGTGCAATGGTCTTTGCGCCAAACCGTCGGAGGCTCTTCGATAGTTAGACATACCATTAATCAGATAGGCATCGGCACCGGGTGCTTTATCTGCGGTATAGTCAAATGACTTCCAGATCAGCGATTCATCAAAACACCAGATACAGTCATCTACCTGTTGCTGTGATTCAAACCAACCCTGATCAAAAAAGTTACCTGCCCAGATCACATCAAAACCGGCTTCCTGTAAAAACCCGACGGTACCCTGATACCAGGTTTCTCGGTGATAACACGCATTCAGCGCGACTTTTTCTATGTTCTGATCTCTGAGCGCTTCTACCATCGCATAGCCTGCCATATGAAACGGTGTTTGATATTTGTCACTCAACTTCTCGCAATGCTCACGTATCCCCTCGACACCCAGACCCGAGGCATGTACCCAGTTAGAGCCAACCTGACCGCAAACATCAACCCCGTTGTTGGCCATGCAGTGAACAAACTCCTCCAGCAATTCAAAGTTGTTTTTTCGCTGCGTCAGCTCATGGCGATAGTCAGGTACATGCAGCATGCGCCCGTGCACCCCGATCGATGGCGGAGATATGCGCAGAAAGTCGGACGGGGCTGCATCAAAATCATGAGGCGGACAGGTAAACCCGACCTGATACGGAAACAGCTTTTTCTTCGGATCTGACCAGTGTGCTGCTTTTTGATAATTTTCCATCACCCGACTGTATCGCGAAGAAAAAGCGAATAACAACCACCAATCTATCGCCAAATCACAGCAAGATATCTAACTGCGCCAACCATGAGATTTCGACACAATCAGAAAATCATTTCGCAGTTCTGCAAACAACCAGTACAATGTAAACCAGCCCGAAATCAGTATTGAACCATGCCTGCTTTTAACGCTTTCTACGGACAGTCCGGTGGTGTGACCCCGGTAATTAACGCCTCCGCTGCAGGTGTGATCGAAACCGCCAGAAAATACCCGGAAAAAATAAATAAAGTCCTGGTCGGTGAAGACGGCATTGTCGGTGCGCTGACGGAAAACCTGATTGACTCCAGCCTTGAGAGCGAAGCAGACATCGCGGCACTTAAACACACACCAGCCGGGGCCTTCGGCTCGTGCCGCTACAAATTAAAATCGCTCGACGAGCACCGCGCCGAATACGAACGTCTGATCGAAGTGTTCAAAGCCCACAACATTGGCTATTTTTTCTACAACGGTGGCGGTGATTCACAAGATACCGCGCACAAGGTATCGCAACTTTCCGAAACCATGGGTTACCCGATCACCTGTGTCGGTGTACCTAAAACGATAGACAACGATTTGCCCATCACTGACTGCTCACCGGGCTTTGCATCGGTGGCCAAGTACGTCGCCGTATCCATACTTGAAGCATCCATGGATGTCGCCTCTATGTGCAGCACATCAACCAAAGTGTTTGTGATGGAAGTGATGGGTCGCCACGCCGGCTGGATCGCAGCGGCTTCAGGGTTGGCGTCCGATGATCGCGAGTTCGGTCCGGACATCATTCTGTTTCCGGAAATTGTCTTCAATGAAGACGCTTTCCTGAAAAAAGTTAATGACACCGTAGAGCGCAAGGGGTTTTGCAGCGTGGTGGTATCGGAAGGGGTAAAAAACAAACAGGGAGTTTTTCTTTCTGACTCAGGCATCAAAGACGCTTTCGGTCATGCGCAACTTGGCGGCGCTGCGCCGGAGGTCGTAGAAATCGTCAAAAAATCACTATCGTTAAAGTGTCACTGGGCAGTTTGCGATTATCTGCAACGGGCAGCCAGACACATCGGTGCAAAAACCGATGTAGAACACGCCTACGCACTTGGCAGTGCTGCGGTTGAACTTGCAGTAAACGGTGAAAACGCGGTAATGCCAACAATAGTGCGCACCGGCAACAACCCGTACAGCTGGGAAATCGGTAAGGCACAGCTGGCAGACGTTGCCAACGTTGAACAAATGATGCCGGCGGAATATATCAGTGATGATGGTTTTTTTATAACACCCGCGTGCCGTGAGTATCTGCAACCACTGATCGAAGGTGAAGACTTTCCACCTTACCGCAACGGCTTGCCGGAGTATGTAAAACTGAAAAAGCAAAAAGTCGCCAGGTTAACCGGTGTCGACTTTGCGATCAGGAGCTAGTTTTCAAAACAGGCTAGTGGCAAAGACATGAATAGCCTGCCACTGTGGCCGGTTTGCCGTTAGTCCCTGCTAGCCCGCATCAATACTGTTACCCGGCAGTGATGCATTGACGATACCGCCATCGCAGGCCACGGTTTCCCCGACCATATAGTCACCCGCACGCGATGCCAGAAAGATAGCCAACCCGGCAATGTCTTCGGGGGTGCCGATACGCGGGTATGGAATGTTCTGCCCCACTTCCTCACTATGATCACGGGCGGCTTTATTCATATCTGACTGAAAGGCACCTGGAGCAATACCCGTCACCTGAATGTTATCTTTGATGAGCTCAGCGGCAACCCGCCGTGTTAGATGTATGACCGCTGCTTTTGATGCCTGATAACTGTAGGTTTGCCACGGGTTGATCTTAAGTCCGTCTATTGACGCAATGTTGATCACTTTTGCCGGTCTTTCAAAGCTTGCCGCCTGTTTTAACAACGGATGCAATGCCTGCGTCAGAAAAAATAGCCCCTTTACGTTCAGATCCATCGTCCGGTCCCAGCCACGCTCGGAGTGTGTGGCAAAATCCTCTCCCCAGGCGGCACCGGCATTATTGACAAGAATGTCGAGCTTACTTTCACTGGCGTTTATTGCATCGGCCAGATAATGACAACCCGCAACCGTCGATAGGTCAGACGGAATACCAACCACCTGGTCGCCGAACGCTTCAACTGTGGCATTAATCTGCTCTTCTTTGCGAGCACTGATATAAATTCTTTTGCAACCAGCCGCGAGATAACCTTCCACAATCATTTTACCGACGCCTCGTGAGCCACCGGTAATCAGCGCAGTTCGGTTATCCAGGTTAAAAAGTGCGTGCAGATCCAAGGGGTTCGACCTTTGTTGCTTAGTACTATTGTGTTGGTTTCATTATGTTCCGCGCTATGCCAATGTACAAGGCAGCGCAGAACTGCTACAGCAACTGTTTAGCGGCATCGACACTGATATCACCGGATTCCACCAGTTTCTTTGCAACATCAGCTATCTGCCCGCCTTCGGCACCGGCAGCGATGGCAATGTTTCTGGCATGCAATGCCATGTGCCCGCGCTGAATACCTTCTGTTGCCAGGGCTCTTAGCGCCGCCATGTTTTGCGCCAGCCCCACCGCCGCGATAACCTCACCAAGCTCGCTCGCTGTTTCAACCTGCAACATGGCAAGCGCTGCCTGTGCCGCCGGGTGAGTACGCGTTGCACCGCCAACCAGCCCGACCGCCATGGGCAGTTCGATACTGCCATGCAGACAGCCATCACCTTCTATACGCCATCGGGTTAAAGAGGTGTATCGACCAGACTGCGCCGCCCACGCATGCGCGCCGGCTTCAATAGCGCGCCAGTCATTGCCGGTTGCAAGCACCACCGGATCAATACCATTCATGATGCCTTTATTATGCGTGGCTGCACGATAAGGATCGACTTCGGCAAAAGCACACGCTTCAACAATACCTTCTGCCACTGCACTACCGGTAAAAGACGCTGTAGTTAATGAGTCGGGTTGCAACGAAACACTGGCCCGCGCCAGGCGTCGGTCTGCAAGGTTAGACAGTATTCGCAAACGTGCAGTACCACCGGTCAACTGCTCTGCCAGCGGTGCGACCAGTTCTGCTTTACTGTTTACCGTATTGGCCCCCATCGCATCCCGCACATCGACCAACAAATGCAGCACCAGCATCGGACCGACGGCAGTGTCGTCAAAGCGATGCACTTCAATATCCCGACAACCACCACCGAGTTCCTGAAGTGCCAGATCATGGGTGTTGGCCAACGCGACAATTTGTTCTTTGGCGTCAGCCAGTGCGTGTGCTGCCACTTCTACATCAGGCACACCCAGCAGTTGTATTTGCCCGCGCATAATCGGGTCAGTGCTGGAAGTCGCAAAACCGCCGTTGCTTTTGACCAGCCTGGCCATAAACGATGCTGCAGCGACCACAGAAGGTTCTTCCACTGCCATGGGTATTAAATAATCACGACCGTTGATTTGAAAATTGGTAGCCACCCCTAAAGGCAATTCGAATCGACCGATTACATTTTCAATCATGCCATCGGCAGTCGACAATGGCAGTGCCGCATTGCCTAGCAGCGCAGACGATTGCTCTGGCGAAAGCTGCGTGGCGCTTGCCACCGCCTGTAGCCTTTGTGACGGCGACAGGTGGCGAAGCTTTTCAATACCCGGGGTAGTGTCATTCAACGTTTACGCACTCTGCGATTAAATTAAACGCTATTGTATCTCTACCCGATAACCGCTTCGCGGGAAGTGCACACAAACCATCGCACCAGTCTCTTCAGAATGGCGATCGATAGCAATAGTCTCTGCACTGGCAAAGCGCACCGTGCCAACCACCGCCTGTTCATTGCTGGGCACATCCGGGCAGACACTCACAGACATCCCGCATGTCAGGCCCTGAGGGTCTGTTCCAATGACACCTTCTGAAGTCATCGGGGTTGCGGCAGCGGCAACGTTCACCGCTTCTTCAGCAGACATACTACTGACCTTCCCGTGCCCGATTGCCTCTATCGCAGTTTCCCAACGACACAGGTGTTCAAATTCGCCAAGCGCTGTAGCACCACCATCCCACCGGCCGCGGACAAACCACACCACATGGTAAACCTGTGCATCGAGTGCTGCCGGATGCTTACCGGTTAAAAAAGGGCGTCCATCACTAAGCATGTCATTCAACCATGACAACGGCGCACGCAGTTGAGACACCAAATGAGGCAACTGTGCGTTAGCCGCTTTAAGCCCCGCCGCCCAGTCATCTCCCAGGTACAACTGCCCTCTGTCTTTGGCAAAGTCCGGATCAAGGTTATCACCGGCTGCACCCAACACAATCTTAACGGCAAGATCAAACAATGCACCGTCGGTAAACCGGCTCAGGCACCAAAGCAGCCCACTATCTGGCGTTGGCATATAGGACTTCTCGGGAAACCGGTTATCCACCTCGCGTAATATGCACTGACTGTCGCAGTAGATGTCAGCGCCTATCTGCATCACCGGTGTGCGACGATACCCGCCAGTCAGCGCAGTTAACATCGGTTTTGGTGGCAGCCGTGGAATTTCAACATCGTTCCACACAAGCCCTTTTAAACCAAACGCTACCCGGACTTTTTCTGCAACGGGGGACTGCGGGTAGTTATGCAAAATGATTTCTGATGACACGAAGGTTTTCCAGCATAAGGATCTCCGGCCATTCTACCAGTTTATGGATGAGCCACCGAGCGACCTGTCAGGACACTGAATGAACTGAAGGGAAATGACACAGGGGACAGACTTCTGCCCCCTCTCTATGTCTAATGCTTCTGATTTGGCGTTCAGTCGTCGAGTTCTACCTCAAGCACCTCTGCACTCACCGCGTCGATTTCTACCTCATAGGTTTCGCCGTCAGTGGTTAATACCTCAACCTCCCAGACCAGCTGTCCGTCTTCAGATTCGACTTCAGCACCAACAACCGAACCTGTCACCTGTTGTAGCGCTATAGCTGTCGCCTGCTCCATCGATACCGCAAGTTTATCTAATGAAATATCGTCACTCGCTTGCGCGGCGCTATAGGATATGGCAGCCAAAACCAACACTGCACCACATAGGCCTGATTTCTTATACATTCTATTCTCCTGATTAACGATTAAACGCAAAGAATTTGCGTATTCTTATTATCGCCATCAACCTTAAGGGAATATTAGCGTACGCCAGAAACCGTTGAAAACCACAGACCGGATGACAAACAGCCCCTAAGTAAAAGGGTACTCAGTTTGATGATCTGTTCACTCTGAATGACACACTGCCTGATCACGCACAGATTGTGCAGCAACCAAACCGTATCGCCTTTCACTTTTAATACGGACTACTGACGGGCAACGGCAAACTGAAGCGCCAGTCATTGACGCAATCAACTGTTAAATACAAATTCAACAGGGTATTCTGACTTACCAATGAAGACGCACTCTCAAAGTTACCCGCAAGCACCCCGCAATCTATGAACACTATACTCGTGGTGGAGGACGACACACTGATCGGTAACGCTATCGAGCAATGGCTGACGCAATCCAGCCGTGTTAACTGGGTAAGATCACAACGCCAGGCCGAAACGGCACTACAGAGCAATCAATACGATATTGTGATTCTGGACCTTGGTCTGCCGGACGGTCACGGGTTCAACCTGCTAAAGCTGATGAAACGCCGCAGAATCGACTCCGGCGTCATCATACTTACTGCCTATGGTGATGTTGACAATCGTATTGAAGGGCTCGATCTTGGCGCTGACGATTATCTTGTCAAGCCGATCGATTTCAAAGAACTTGATGCGCGCATTCGCTCAGTAAAGCGCCGGAAAGACGGCTTGCTGTCACCGGTCATTGAGCATAACAATATCGAGTTCGATACCACCGGCCATACCGTGCGTCAAAACGGACAACCGGTCAGTCTGTCTAAAATGGAGGTATCGATCCTCGCTATCCTGATTCAGGGCCGGGGCCGATACTTCAGCCGAACCATGCTCACCGAACGCTTGTACGATGATGCGTCAGCAGTCGAGGGAAACTCCATTGAGGTGCATATTTCTGCTCTTCGAAAGAAACTGGGCAAGTCTTTAATCAAAACTACCCGTGGTCTGGGATACATTATCGAAAAAGACGGCAACCAATGAATGCCACCAACCCGTCCATTACCCGTCGACTGCTGTGGTTTATTGCGCCACCGCTGATCGTGTTAACCATAGTGTGCGCCGGTCTGGCAGCAAAAATGGCCAGTCAGTCGGTCAATGATCTGCACGACCAGCAGATGAAAACCAATGCCGGTGTGCTACTGAGCTTTGTACTGTACGAATCTTATGAACATGAATACGATGATGATGACGACGACTACGAAGAAGATGATTCAGATGAACTGCTCGAAATAGCCGAGGCAATCAACTCAGAGCATGGTTTGCCGGTCAACTTCCGACTGAGTGTTGGAGAACGCACACAGTTTGTGTCAAGCGTAGTTGCAGATTTTCCAAAGTGTGCTGCAGGCTTCAGTGAACTTGAACTGAGCCGGGAATTACAAGGTTCAGACGACTGGCACTGTTACAGTCAACGCCAGCCGCTACTTGCTGCCAGCACCGAAGTTACTGTCGAAATATTCGAATCACAAACTCAGCGTCAGCAAGCAATACGTTCTATTGTACTGGCAACCTTCAGCCCGCTGCTATTGCTGCCGTTGCTGGTGGCAGGGCTGACTTACCAGGCAGTATCGTGGGCCATGCGATCACTGAGAAAAGTCAGTGCCGATATCTCAGACCGTTCTGTTGATAACTTAACGCGATTACCACTGGCGCAACAGCCTCTTGAATTACTGCCGGTAGCAAAATCGGTTAACCATCTGCTCGATGGGATCGAAAGAAGTCTGAAGCGTGAAAAACAGTTCACCGACGATGCTGCACATGAGTTGCGCACACCGGTCACCTCGATAAAGATGCTCGAACAGCTATTGCGACGCGAAAATAAAGATCCACTGTTAACACCCTACCTCAATGATTTGCGTGACAGTGTTGACCATAGCGGAAACCTCATTGATCAACTGCTTGGCTTCGCCCGGTTGCAATCAGCCAAATCGCTGCCGATGCACCAAATACATCTGGGAGAACTGGTGCATACCGAACTCGGTTTACTGGCACCGCAACTCACGGCGAAAAACCTCGCGGTAAAATTCCGCGATGATAAATACAACCAGCCAGTCACCGCAAACGAAACCGCACTGGCACTACTGGTCAGGAATATCCTGTCCAACGCCTGTAAATTCAGTGCAACAGACGGCGTTGTGTATGTTTACCTGACAAACCGGTCACTGGTGATAGAAGACGATGGACCCGGTATAGATTCAGCGCATCACGAACGGATATTCGACCGCTTCTATCGCGCACCTGATGCCAAACAAAAACCCGGCAGCGGACTCGGGCTGGCGCTGGCAAAGTGGGTTGCCGACACACACAATTTCGAACTAATCTCGCGCCCTCCAATGTATGCCACCGGTGCCAGTATTGTATTGATGTTCGATGCAGGTAGCATTAATGAGCGCCGTTGATTGGATGCATGACCTCAGGCTACAGATCACCAAACTTTTCTTTCACATAGTCCGGTACGTTTTCTTTAGCAGGTATGGCGATAGATTTTCCGTCATCGTCAACCGCCACAAACGTAAACGTTGCATCGGTCACTTTCTCTCTAATGCCAATTCGATCACGCCGCACCCAGGCTTCAACCAGTATATCCATTGATGAGCGGCCAATACGAGTAATAGTGGTGTACACCCCGAGGATATCCCCGACCTTCACCGGCCGGTAGAAGTGCATACCGTCAATGGCGGCGGTAACAACACGGCACTGAGATCGTTGCCCGGCACAGATACCTGCGGCAATGTCCATTTGCGATAACACCCATCCACCGAAAATGTCACCGGAAGGGTTAGTATCACTGGGCATTGCCATGGTACGGGTGGTCGGTGAACGGGAATCCGTCGAGTCTGCCATGGAGGGTCACAGGTTAGTTAACTTTGACCGCAGACTCTACAGAGTCATCTTGCGTTGAACCATTAAATGTTCGCTAACTCTTTTACTCACTAATTAACGTTTGTATTGAGTCGGGCAATAGCCGCGACTGACCGCAGGATGGCGAATTTTCAAATGTTTGGTGTCACGACCAGAGACTCTCTTACGCCATAGTTTAAAACTGGCGGGTTTCAGCTTGCTGCGCATTAACCGGATAACCTGCGATTCAGCCAGTCCGAATTGATTCGCAATAGCTTCAAACGGAGTGCGGTCTTCCCACGCCATTTCGATCACGCGGGACTCATCAGCGGCTGTCAGAGACATGGGTACTTCCTGACTTAACGGAGGGGTTAAACACGATACGTATGAAGTGACAAAATCGGATTACCAGACCCCGTTTTTTTTGTTATTAACGTCGAACAGCGCTTGCTCTAGCCTGGATTATTCATGAGCCTAATTTCATTCAGCATGGGGCGTTCAGAGGAAATCTGGCTGAACAGGTCGGCCAATCGTCCAGGAAACGTGGCCCGCCACGTGCCGAGGAGGATGGGCCGAGATGTGACGCCAGATTTTCTTCTGGCGTCGAATAGACATACTGCTATCGTGAAAAAGTTGCTCAAAAAGTGGTTTGGAACTGTATACATAGAATTTCGCAAATATTTACTGGTCGCCTTATGGATAATCCATGCTAGATAACGGTGCCTGCCCTAACGATTCAGATAATCCGGACCCTGGTGTTTCAGCAGTGCATCATCAACATTCAACCACGACAATTTCTCTTCCCAGGCTCACATGCAGGGTTGGCTGAAATGCCTCCACCTGCTCAAGCGCAACGAGATAAAAAAGCATGGTGTCAGATAATTTCCCTGACCGGAACGAGATCGGAGAACCACAGCTGCCACAAAAATGTGCGTTCAACTCCCGGTGACGAACACTAGTTTTTCGGCGCAGAGCCACTCCAGTGCCAGTCCAGCGCCACTGTGTATCCGTCACCCCGGCATAGGTGGTTACCAGTGTAGAGCACTGGCGACGACAACTTTCGCAGTGACAATTCACACAGGCGACTACAGGTTCAGTAAATTCGAATTAACCTCGCCGCACAAGCATCGGCCCTGAAAAGCATTACCCAGGTAAACTCTCCGTCCGATGACCAGACACCGGATTGTCACTGCATAGCCAAAGCGCTGGAATAATACGGTTAATCTGATGCACTGACCTTACACCCACAGCCAATGTCTCGCGAACAGAGCTGATATACTCAGCATATGGCTACCAGTAAACTGTTTTTGTTGTTTGGCGCTGCGTTAGGCGGCACCGCCGTCGCAATGGGCGCATTCGGTGCCCACGCACTTCGCAAAGTCCTTAGCGCTGAAATGCTTTCGGTGTACCAGACCGGTGTGTTGTATCAAATGGTTCATGGGCTTGCGCTGTTAGCGGTGGGGCTCATCGTGCGTCACTACGAAGTCAGCGCTATTGTCTGGGCCGGTTGGTTGCTGTTTGCAGGGGCATTGTTTTTCAGCGGAAGCCTGTATGTACTTTCCATGATCAGCATCCGTTATGTAGGGTTATTGACGCCGCTCGGCGGGCTTTTTTTCATCGGCGGCTGGCTATTGCTGTTTATCGGTATTTTTCGGACGACTTGATTCAGCCAATCGGTGAACATCGCGCCCTGTAGCTGCCTGGTAAAACCCATTCGAGCGCAGCAGGGTACGAGTGCGCTAGCTGCTCGCCCTAAAAGTAAACTACACTGTACAGTTTACTTTTTGACACTCACTGTTATACTCTGTGAAACCACCCAACCAACGCCAGTGAAACTATCAACTCAAAAACGAACTGCCATATTGCAGGCCGCCAAAGAAGCGTTTCTGAGTCAGGGGTTCCGTTCCACCAGCATGGATCAGGTCGCAGAACTGGCACAGGTCAGCAAACGTACGGTCTACAACCATTTTGAAAACAAAGAAGCGTTGTTTCGAGCTGTGTCTGTCGGGCTGTGTGCACAAGCCAAAACACTGCCGGTCATATACTGCCCTCATGCATCACTGCACGAGCAACTGCTTGAGATCGCGCATCAGGAAGTGAAGGTACTCACTTCAAAACCTTATGTCGCAGCCTTCCGTGCCTTGCTGGTAGAGTCATTTGAACTACCCGGCATTGCTGAACAGATTGCCAGTGAAATACCAGACGATGATTCGCTAAAAGACTGGATAACCGCCGCCGCCAAAGACGGACAACTCAATTGCCCGGACACAAAACAGGCAACCACACATTTTTACACACTGATTAAAGGGGTGTTTTTCTGGCCGGTGATAATCGGCTTCGGAACTGCCCCGAAAGGCAAAGAACGACAGCGCTATCTGGAAAACACCATCGCCATGTTCTTAGGCTACTACAGCGCCAAAGATTAGATTTTGTGCATGGTTTTAGCCGGTCAGAAATTATCAATCTACGGTTGATTGTGATCATCGTTGCTACACCATTTTAAACCATCTGCTTACTTAACAGGAGCATCGCATGATTGAGCTTACGATTAACGGCGACACTCACAGTGTTGATGTCGAACCTGAGATGCCATTGCTGTGGGTACTTCGCGACGAGCTGGGTTTTACCGGCACCAAATACGGATGCGGAATTGCCCAGTGTGGTGCCTGCACGGTACATATAGACGGTATGGCCGTGCGCTCATGCCAACGCCCGGTCGGTGATCTGGCCGGTGCTGATATCAAAACCATTGAAGGCCTTGGCAACCCGGAAACCATGCATGCGGTGCAGGCCGCATGGACGGAACAACAGGTTGCCCAGTGCGGGTACTGTCAATCAGGACAAGTAATGCAGGCAGCCGCACTGCTGTCGCAATACCCGCAACCTACGGATGAACAAATAGACGCGGTGATGTCCGGCAATTTGTGTCGCTGTGGCACCTACCCGCGTATTCGTGCAGCCATTCATGCTGCGTCAGCCAAACTGCAGGAGGGTTAAACCATGAGCAAACTGGGCACAATAACCCGTCGTACTTTTCTGATCGGCTCTGCTGCTATCGCAGGTGGTATTGCCTTTGGCGTGTATAAAGTCAAACAAACGCCGGACAACCCGCTGTCAGATGATCTTGCCGAAGGTGCAGCCACGTTTAACCCGTGGGTGTTGATCGACAGTGAAAAAGTCACACTCATCGTACCGCATGCGGATAAAGGTCAGGGCGTTGCATCTTCGCAGGCAGCCCTGTTGGCAGAAGAACTCGATCTCGAATGGGGCGGCTTCGAGACCAGCTTTGGTAAGCCCAGTGTGGCTTACTGGAACACTGCAATGGCAGAGGAAGGTGTGCCGTTTATGTCAACGGATGAAAGCACCACTGCCGAGACCATGCGAGGCGTAATGAGCGGTGCGATGAAGCTTATGGGCTTACAAGGCACCGGTGGCTCAAGCTCTATGCCGGACAGTTTTAATAAACTGAGGCAGGCCGGCGCCACAGCTCGCGAAACACTTAAGCTCGCTGCAGCCAATAAAACCGGTGTTGCTGTTACCGACCTTAACACCGAAAACGGTAGGGTGGTGCTTCCAGACGGCACCACCATTAACTACACGGAGCTTGCCGCAGATGCTGCAAACCTGGCACCGGTTCAGGATGTCAGCTTACGCGAACCCGGTGAATGGAAACTGATTGGCAAGCCAATGCCACGGCTTGATATGCCGGGTAAAGCCACTGGCACTCTCAGCTACGGTATCGATCTTGAAATCGACAACATGCTGCATGCAACAATCAAAGTGAATCCGCGTCAGGGTGGCACCATAAACAGTTTTGATGCAACCAGTGCCGAGGCCATGCCCGGTGTTAAACAGGTCGTTGAAATTACCAATGGCGTTGCGGTGATCGCCACGAACACCTGGTACGCCATTCAGGCTGCCAACGCCATTGAGTTTGACTGGGGTGATGCACCCTACCCTGCAGAGCAGGAAGATCACTGGAAGGAAATTGAATCTTCGTTTACAGCAGAACGCCTTGATAAAGAGTGGCGTAACGACGGAGACATAAACATCGCCGTCGCAGACAACCGTATTTTCTCTGCTGAATATCGCTCACCGTATGTGGCACATCAACCACTCGAACCACTCAATGCCATCGTGAAGGTAACGGATAGCGAAGTTGAAGTGTGGACCGGCCATCAAATGCCGCGACTTCTGCAACAACAGGTAGCAGCGATCACCGGCCATGAGGCAGAACAGGTGGTGTTTCATAACCAGTATATGGGTGGCAGTTTTGGCCATCGACTGGAATTCGAACATGTAAAGCAGGCAGCAGAAATCGCCAACCAGATGCGTGGCACGCCGATTAAAATGACTTACTCCCGCGAAGAAGATTTTGCACACGACTTTCCGCGGCATATCGCAGCAGCGCGTGGTCAGGGAGTAGTTAAAGATGGACAAGTGCACGGCATTGATTTAAGTATTGCTTCGGTATCACCGGTTAACTCACAAATGGGTCGCGCCGGTTTGTCAGTGCCGGGGCCGGATGCGCAAATCTCGGCCGGTGCATGGAATAACCCGTACAACTTTGAACACTACCGCATGCGCGCTTACAGAACGCCGGAACTCGCCCCTGTTTCATCATGGCGTGCCGTAGGGGCCAACGGCGCAGGGTTTTTCTTCGACAGTTTCCTCGATGAGCTGATCCATGAAGCCGGCGCTGACCCGATGCAGGAACGCATCAGACTAATGGAACACGACGTATCCAGAAAAGTGCTTGAAGCGGTGGCAGAGATGTCTTCCTGGGGGAGTGAAAGTGCAGCTAACACAGGCAAAGGCGTCGCGTTTGTCGAAAGCTTCGGGGTACCAACTGCGGCCGTCGTAGAAGTAGAAAACACCGACAACGGAATACGTATTACAAACGTCTGGCTGGCAGCTGATGTGGGTACGGTGATCGATCCGGTTAACTTTGAAAACCTGGTTCAGGGGGGCGTGGTATGGGGCCTTGGCCATGCAATGAATTGCGAGATCACCTATGCTGACGGTAAAGCACAGCAATCAAATTATCATGCACATGAAGGCATGCGAATTTATCAGTGCCCCAACATTGAAGTTAAAGGACTTGAAAACGGCCACAAGGTACGCGGCATTGGAGAACCCCCGGTTCCGGTCACTGCACCGGCGCTGGCTAATGCTATCTACGCCGCTACCGGGCAACGCATACGCGAACTTCCGTTAAACAAGCATATCGACTTCGTGTGAGGGTGCTAACAATGAAAACGACCTGGCTGGCACTGTGTATGGCGTTTACATCAACGCCGTTATTGGCCGCAGACGACAGCGTAGAAATCAATGCGCCTGCGCCCGGTAGTGTATCTGAAGAACAAGGGCTTACCGCGTGGTCACGGGTGTTTGAAGTGGCAAGCCACCCGCGTTGTGCCAACTGCCACACCGGTGAATCAGACCGCCCGATGTGGTCCGGCCCGAGCTACGGTAAGGCACGACCGCACGGCATGAATATTCGTGCAGGTGCCAGCCGCATGGGTGTGGAGACAGTCGCCTGCCAGACCTGTCACAGTACCAGTGAACATGCACAGGATACGGCGCACGCTGCACCCCGGGTCGGCATGGCCTGGAGACTCGCACCACCAGAGGCGCACTGGTTTAACAGAAGCAGTGTAGAAATCTGCGAACAACTGCGTGACCCGGCTACCAATGGTGACCGCACGGTGCAGCAGCTTGCCGAACATCTGAATCACGATCTGATATTGCACTGGGCATGGCACCCGGGCCCCGGAAGAGAGCCCGCCCCTTACAGCTTGCTGGAACATATAAACGACTTGCTTGCATGGGGCGCTGCCGGCACACCATGCCCTACAAAATAGACGGTGTGAAATAAACCATGTTTAGAACAAAAAAGTTATTTAATGCTGCGGCAATTCTCGGACTGCTCAACACTATTGCAACCTTTGGTGTGGCGGCATTGACCGACTTTGCCACACCGCTGGTCGTTGGTGCAGTTATCTGGTTAGTACTGACAGTGGGCTTTAAAGCCAACATGCGATGGATGGCCTACTTTGCGTTTATACTGGCACTGGTCAGTGGTGTTTACTTCTATGCGAACAGCGCCATCGCGCCAGTGTGGGCATCAATGACAATCGTAGTGCTGAATGTGCTGCTTTCTGTTGTATTGTTTATATTACTTTGGAAGCGACCGAGTAGAGCCCGAAGCCGCCATAGTAGTTGATAGCGTCGGGTGGTATAAGCGACAGGCGCATCCACCAATGTTGTGTGCGGAGCATCCGCTATGCGCTAATACTGCCCTACGGTGAGCAACACGCTTTACTGCCCTGCTGACAACTCTTTTAATGCCGCAACCGCACGTTCTGCATCATTTGTCTGTACAAACAAATGATCATGATAAAAGCCTGCAACAACATTAGCACTGATCCCATGCTGAGTGAGTCTGGTTGCAAATGCAGCGGTTAACCCCACTGCTTCAAGGCTTGAATGCACTTTGAGCGTAATACCCTTAAATACAGATTCATACGCAATGCCATGTGAATCCGCTGTTTGCTTTAAAACAACCATGGTCAGTCCCTCTGGCTCTACTACCGTCACCAACGGCGCCAACTCTGGCTTATCACCGTAACCGGCAGACTCGAAAGTCACAAACACAAACTCGCCCTCCATTAATTCAGGTGACAGCGTTGCAAGCATTTTATTTAAGTCGGTTTCACCAGCCATTGTATTTTCCGCAGTTAGTAAATTAGAGGCTTCTGACCCGCACTTTACGACCTTTAAGCTTGCCATTCTTAAGCTTTTCAAGCGAGGCGTTCACCGCCTGGCGCTGCACTGCAACAAAAGAGCGGTTTTCAAAAATATTGATCTTACCCACACTGTCACCACTGACACCACCCTCACCAGTCAGTGCACCGAGAATATCGCCGGCGCGAACTTTTTGTTTTTTACCTGCTTCAAGCAGCAGGGTTACCATCGCAGCACGTGCCGGTTGATGATCAAGCACGCTGTTACGTGGTAGTGATTGCGGTTTGATTTGAAGCCCCAGCGTTTCTTCAAGCAACACAATCCGGCGCTTATCTGCATCACTGTAAAACGACCACGCCAACCCGCTTTCACCGGCCCGACCAGTACGCCCTACCCGGTGCACGTGTACTTCAGCATCACGGGCAAGATTAAAGTTAACAACAACATCCAAGCCGTCGATATCGAGACCTCTGGCAGCCACATCGGTAGCTACTAATATTTTCACACTGCGATTGGCAAAGCGAAGCAGGTTTTGATCACGCTCACGCTGATCGAGGTCTCCATGCAGTGCCAGCACACTGAAACCTTTTTTATGCAGCCGGGTTGTCACATCCTGAACGTCCTGCTTTGTGGTACAAAAAACCAGTGCGGATTCAGGTTGATGCTGCATTAGTAAAAGACACAACGCATGCAGACGATCCTGCACGCTCACCACCTCAAAAAAACTATGCTCAATACTCGGATCATCTGCATCCGCTTCGACCACGACCATTTCAGGGTCACGCATAACCCGTGCAGCAATCGCTTCAATCTGCGGCGGGTACGTAGCACTTAGTAACAGGGTTTGGCGCTGTTGCGGTACGCATTCAACAATTGCATCTATAGATTCCTGAAAGCCCATCTGCAGCATTCTGTCTGCTTCATCCAACACCAGTGTGCTGACACTATTGAGCTCAAGTGACTCGCGTTTCAGATGATCTTCAATGCGACCAGGTGTACCGACCACTATGTGTACGCCTTTTTTTAATGAAGTAATTTGCGGACCAACCGGCTTGCCACCACACAGTGTCAGCACTTTTATATTGGGAATGCTCCGGGCGAGACGACGCAATTCAGTGGCAACCTGATCGGCAAGTTCACGTGTCGGGCACAGCACCAGTGACTGCACCGTAAATTTTGCAGGATCGATCACTGACAACAACCCCAGACCGAAGGCTGCAGTTTTACCGGAACCGGTTTTTCCCTGCGCGATAACATCTTTACCTGCCAGTATGGCGGGCAGGCTTTGCGCCTGTATCGGAGTCATGCTCGTGTAACCGAGCGACGCCAGGTTGTCGATAAGGCCTTGCGAAAGCGCCAGTGCCTGAAAGTTGGTTTGGCTCATCGGGGCCGGGCCTGATTGGAGGTTAATCAGCCATTGTACTGCAATAAGTGCGCAGCTACTGATGTGTTTATTAAACCCGCCGCTAACGGGTTAGACTTTGCCCCGGCGCCATTTCAAAAGCCTGAGGCTCAGTGCCGCCACTGCTTACCCAATAATAAGCGCCGTTCTTCAAAAGTATGCTGTAGCCATTGCCCCAGCCCGCGCGCTCGCTCGCACCAGGTTTCATACTGATTGTTCGTACTGTTTACTCGCCAGCGACCAACAGACGAGCGTGCATTTTCCTGTGCGTAAATCGTACTGCCGTCTGCATTAAAGAACTGTCGGTAGTTGTGATCTATCCAGCGCCCGACAGCGGTGTTACCTTGCAGCAGGTTTTTTATCTCTGCAGCACGCAACGTTTTTTTCTTCAGCGAGAGATGCGCCAGCGATAGCAGCCAGAGATAGCAGCCAGAGATAGCAGCCAGAGATAGCCAGGAGCAGTACTAATACGCTACCGATTTTTTTCAAACCTATTGTCCGAAACAGAAAGCGCTACGATTCGGACAATTGCGGGTAACGAAGGTTTCAGGCACGGCGGTGTTGTGCAGGCGTCACACCAAAACGCTGCCGGTAACGCATGGTCAGGTGCGACTGCGAACTAAAGCCTACCGCGTCGGCAACCGCGGCAAGCGGCAGACGCGAATGCCTGACCAATGACTGCGCCCGTTCCAGTCTTCTGGCATTGATGATTTCACTCGGCGTCTGGCCGGTCTCACGCCTAAGCAACCGCAACAGCTCACGACGACTGATCCCAACCGTATCGGCCAGTGCTGCGACTGTCATCGGACCTTCGATACCGGCTTCAAGCAGGTTAAGCACACGCTGCACCTGTGGCGAATAATGCTGACCATCACCAAAGGCCAAAGATTCCATCGCTGCCTCACCATCACCAGTTGGAACCGGGTATTCCCCAAGCAACATTTGTCTCGACACTTTGCGGGTGATGTCTTCTCCGAGATCCGCCCTGACTATCTCAATAAATAACGCCAGCGTCGACGCGCCACCTGAACATGTCATGCGGTGACCATCGATCACAAATCTCTGGTAACGACTTTTGACCTGCGGATAACTCTCGTAAAACGTACTGAAGTCTTCCCAGTGCACCGTCGCGGCGAAATCATCGAGCAACCCGAGGGATGCCAGCAGAAACCCGCCATTGGAGATTCCGCCAAGTGTCGCACCCTGACCTGCCTGGCGCTTCATCCACGTGCCAAGCTTCGGCAGCTCAAACGCCCAGGGCTCGAAACCGGCCACTACAAACACCATTTGAGCATCACCCGCTTTTTTTACCGATGAACTTGGCTGAAGCCACATGCCGTTGCTACCCTGCACACCGTCGCCGGATTCGGTTAGAAACGACCAGCTGTAAACCTCACTGGCGGCCATACGATTGGCATGGCGCAATACCTCTAAGGCCGACACCAACCCGAACAATGGTAAACGGGGTAACAGGCAGAATGTCAGATGTCGCGGGATCATCGGTACAAATTTAACAGATATTGTCCCTTTTTTGATAGATGAACCGGTCCAGATACGTCACTGTGGCTGCTACCGACACAATTCAGTAATTTCAATGGCAAGCCCGCTTCAGGATTTTGTACATCAAACACAGTGGACGGATATTTCGCCCGCAACACAACAGATGGCGCGGCGCTGTCTGCTTGATCTGTTGGGCGTGGCAGCCAGTGGCACACAAACCAGACTTTCACGGCTTATCCGCCGCCATGCAACGGATCAGTTTGCAAGCCACAGCCAAGGGGCGCGGTTGTTGTTTGATGGCAGACCGTGCAGTGCTTCGGGTGCCGCACTTGCCAACGGTATGACAATCGATTCCATTGACGCCCACGATGGATATAAACCGGTAAAGGGCCATGCAGGTTGTGGGGTACTGGCAGGGTTACTGGCGCTGCATGAAACGACCAGTGAAAACACGATCAGTGAAGCGGAACTCCTTACCGGGCTTGTGATCGGTTACGAAATTGCCTGCCGTGCAGGTGCTTCACTACATAACAGTGTGACCGACTACCATACGTCAGGTGCCTGGGTTGCAGTTGCCGTTGCCGCCATTGGTGCAAGAATTCTTAAACTTAGTCATGATCAAACCCGCCATGCTATCGGTATTGCTGAATACCACGGTCCTCGCAGCCAGATGATGCGTTGCATCGATCACCCGACAATGCTCAAAGACGGATCCGGATGGGGAGCGATGGCAGGGGTGTCGGCAGCACTGCTTGCCAGAGACGGCTTTACCGGCGCACCGGCCGTTACTGTCGAAGCTGAATCACAATCATCTTTCTGGAATACACTCGGTACCCAATGGTTAATTGAAGATCAATATTTCAAACCCTATCCGGTGTGCCGCTGGGCACAGTCTGCCGTGATCGCCGCCATGCAACTGCAGGAACAACACGGCTTTACAGAATCTGATATCAAAAAGATTAAGGTGGGAAGTTTTCATGAATCCGTAAGGCTTGCAACCACCAATCCCGTAACCACCGAACAGGCACAGTACAGCCTGCCATTTCCGGTTGCTGCAGCACTGGTACAAAGACAGTTAACAGTAAACGAAATAGACGGCAATGGTCTTACCGATGATCGCGTCAATGCTCTGAGCAGTGCCATGGAACTCTACGAGGTTGATGCCTACAACGCTGTTTTCCCACAACGTCGTATCAGTGAAGTGGTGATTGAACTGCATGATGGCAGAACACTTGAGTCCGGCCCCGTCGAAGCAAACGGTGATCCGGAAATCCCGTTGACTGAAAGTGACATCGACAATAAATTCATTCTGTTTGCAGAACCTGTGCTTGGTCAATCACATACCGCACAACTGCACTCACACATCAAAAACATGGGTAACGCACCGGATATCTCGGTGTTTAACTCCCTGATCTACCAAACCGGAACCGAACTATGAGGCGTCGTCGAAAACGCAGTACAGAAAACAAACCTGTAGCGCTTCCGCAACTGGAGCGGCAGGTTTTAAAAAATCGTTTCGCGCCCGTCGAGCCGCTGGACGACGAACAAATCAACACCATTCACGAAGCGACGATGACGCTACTGGAAGACCAGGGCATTGAAGTACTGGGGGATATGGCGTTGGACTTGTTTCGCAAGGCCGGTGCCGAAGTCAGTGACAGTGGCATGGTGCGCATGGATCGCAACCTGGTTATGGAAACCATAGCCACTGCACCCGAAACATTTACGGTCACTCCGCGCAATGAAGAAAACGCCCTGCACGTCGGCAGCAATGTGATTAACTTTGGCATGGTTTCAGGGCCGCCAAACGTGCATGACTGCATTAACGGCAGACGCATGGGCAACATCGCTGACTTTGAGAACCTGATCCGTTTTGGACAGTTTTTTAACGTGATTACCTTCTTTGGCAACCAGGCCACCGCCCCTACCGACTTACCGGCAAACAGCCGTCACCTCGACACACTGAAAGCCAGTATCACGCTTTCAGATAAGTCGTTTTTTTCAACTGGCATAGGTGGAGGGCGATCACTTGATGCAGCTAACATGTGCGCCATAGCCCGTGGCCTTAGCATGGACGAACTGGCTGGCAGTCCATCTGCGATGACAAACATCAACGTTAACTCCCCCCGCAAGCTCGATGACAGTATGGCCTATGGAGCCATGCAGCTTGCGGCACTAAATCAGCCGGTTGCCGTCACCCCGTTTACACTGATGGGTGCAATGACACCCGCCACCCTCGGTGGTGCATTCGTGCAACAGAATGCCGAAGCATTGTTAGGCATAGCGCTACTGCAACTGACCAGGCCCGGCGCACCTTCAATCTATGGGGGCTTTACCTCCAATGTCGATATGCGCTCGGGCTCCCCTGCCTTTGGCACCCCGGAAAACTCGCTCGCCAACCTTGCAGGCGGCCAACTTGCCCGTCACTACAAGTTGCCACATCGCACCAGTGCATGTAATGCATCAAACGCTGTAGACGTACAGGCAACCTATGAAACTCAAATGGCGCTGTGGGGTTCGGTAATGGGACACGGCAATCTCATCTACCATACCGCAGGCTGGCTTGAAGGCGGATTGGTCGCATCGTTTGAAAAAGTGATCACCGACTGCGAGATGCTTCAGCACATGTCGCAGTTTCTGCAACCACTGAAAATTAACCTTGAAGAGATCGGTTTATCTGCCATGGAAGAAGTCGGGCCCGGCGGACATTTCTTTGGCTGTGAACACACCATGAACCGCTACAAAGAGGCTTTCTATCAACCATTTTTGAGTGACTGGCAAAACCATGAAAACTGGGTCAGCGCCGGAAGCAAAGATGCCACACAACGGGCAACCGAGATATGGCCGAAAATTCTGGAGGAGTTCGAGCCGCCACCACTGGACGCAGCTATTGCTGAAGAACTACAGGCGTATGTCGCGAAGCGTAAAGAAGCGTTAGGCAAGGAAGAGCCGATGCTTGAGCCGATGCTCTGAGGGGAATCTAAAGCACCATTCTCTCAATATTATTTCAAATGTGCCGGCTGATTACTTTACAGGTGGAATTCTGAAGCTGATGCCAACATGCACTTATGTTTACATTACCGGTCCTTATCAGTGTCTATTCATTCTCCCGCAGACTGGATTTTAGTCACAGTCACTTGTTAGGCTGATCATCTTTGTTCTATTGACTTCCTTACCAAACAATAAACCAATCCTGCAACAGCACCAACAGGCAACAGCACTAAGTAAGCACCTGCATAGGGAAGCAGTAGAACCGCAGACTCTGCAACGTTACCAGTAGCAAGCACTTTGATATTAAGCAAGACCAGCATCACCAAAGACGCTACTGTGAAGGAGTAGAACGCTCCGAATAATACTGATTCCCAACACCGTTCTAATCTCACATAAAGAAGCAAAACACCAAAAAATAATGTTCCCATTGAAATATACAAGTACAACCCAATTGCATCCCCTATGGAGCTTGCATCTAAAATAGTTGGTAGTAAGCACAAAAAAAACTGCGCAAGCATCGGCCTGGTTATGTATTTCGTTTTGGATGATTGCATTTATTTCCAGAGCCTAACGCTAAACACAGCCACTGTGTATGAGGTGGCCGAATTGCCATATAATGCGAGCTTGCGAACGTTGCGATTTGGACGCCGCGTGCACCATCGATTCTGCTGGTTATTGTTAGATGTCATTAGCCTTTTGCTTTAGCGACTCAATGGGCACTACACGACTATTCGCGCTTGATATTCTGGCCCATGAGCGCTGCTTCACAAGGATGTGAAATCAGCGTGGCCAGTTGGAGAAGGTCAAGACTATCGGTAATCAAGAAATTGCGCAGCAACCCGAAGGGCCAGTCATCCGCGCCCAGACTTCTTGGTTACCTTTGTGTCGTTTGACAAAAGTAACCGGTAGTGCCTGGGATTGGCAATCGAAAAATGGCATAGATGCCAAGTCCCAAATGGTTGAACGCACCGCCCGAAACAATAGCCTAAGCGCAGCGAAAAAATCAACAGCCCGAGCGTAGCGAAAAAATCACAAACCCAGGTGCAGCGACCACCCAAAAATAAAAACAACCGCGACAACTCCCGATATACTCCCACTCACAAAAACCACAAATAAAGAGAAAATAATCAACACCCCCGTCACCCCACTGAACCGCATAGAATTTATCCTGCTTATGGCTGCAATGTCTGCACTGGATGCCTTCTCTATTGACGCTATGTTGCCGGCGCTGGATCAGATCGGCACAGACCTTGGCGTCGAGGTAAACAATCAACGGCAATATGTCATCACGGCGTTGTTTCTGGGCTTTTCTATCGGTGTATTTTTCTACGGTTTTGTTGCCGACTGGATTGGCAGGCGCAAGCCGGTGATGTGGGGTTTTGTTATTTTTTGCATCGGGTCGGCAGCGTGTATATTTTCGACCTCGTTTATGGTGATGCTGACAGGACGGGTGTTGCAGGGCGTGGGTGCTGCCGGCCCTTACGTTCTGGCGATAGCGATTGTGCGCGACAGTTATAAGGGTGAGGAAATGGCCCGGACCCTGTCACTGATTATGATGGTGTTTATCGGGGTTCCAATGATCGCACCATTTATCGGACAGGGTTTTCTGTTGATGTTCGGTTGGCGCAGTATTTTTGTGGCATTGGCGTTGTTTGCACTGATTATCCTGTTCTGGTTCTGGCTGCGACAGCCCGAGTCTCTCCACAAACAGCATCGTCAATCATTGAATGCGACTACGGTGTGGCATTCAATAATTGAAGTGATTACTCATCCGGTAACTGCGCGTTACCTGCTAATTATCGGCTTGCTGGCCGGGGCTTTTATTGCCTACCTGAGTACCGCCCAACAGATATTTCAGGATATGTACAAGCTAGGTACTAAGTTTCCAGTGGTTTTTGCAAGTCTTGCGGCGACTTTTGGTATTGGGTCCTTTGTGAATTCCAGACTGGTTGAGAAGTTTGGCGCGGTGACCATGGTGAAGCTTGCCACCGGTTTGATTATTACGGCCTGTGTTCTCTACTTGCTGGTGTATCACCGCTTTACCGAATTACCACCACTGGCTGTTCATATTGCTTTCAACGCCGTGGTGGTATTCAGCTTTGCTTTTTTATTTGGTAACACCACATCAATTGCAATGCAGCCGATGGGACACATCGCAGGTGCAGCTTCGTCTGTGCTGAATTCGCTAAGCACCGTTATTGCTATTGTGGTTGCCACTGTGATTGGCGCCCAGCTTGATCAGACCGGGCACCCGATTGTGGTTGGCTATTTCGTTTGTGCCTCGGTTGCACTGGCACTGGTTTTACTAACGCCACAAAGAACAACTAGTGATGCACCGCAACCGCACCAGTAACCGGCGCACTTTCTGAAGCCACAGCAAACTGCGTTTGCTGATCAAACTCCTGCAGGCTCTTTTCTAACGCAGAAACACCGGCAGGCACATCGACTAAAGCACCGAGACTCGACAGGCTGGCACCCAGTGCATGCAGGGTTCTGAAAATATTATGCGCCCTGCTTTGCTCTCCCATTTGTCCAATGCGCACGATTTTCGCACCAAAAGAACCTGATATTTCAACGCGAT
This sequence comes from uncultured Granulosicoccaceae bacterium, assembly GCA_937931165.1. Classification (GTDB taxonomy): domain Bacteria; phylum Pseudomonadota; class Gammaproteobacteria; order Granulosicoccales; family Granulosicoccaceae. Next base: position 6,502 of record CALHCI010000017.1, on the reverse strand, counting down.
ATTGCGTGGACATGCAATGCAGTAACGCTGACCCTTCTATGGTGTCCGGCAGGGAAATTCCTACTACTGAATTTAAACGATGTTGTGGTTGCACGTAGAGCTTTAAACCCATCGCCTCGATACCCGCTTGCAACGCACATGATGACCGCAGGTGCCTGGAAAACCGTGCAGGAAGCGTTTCGTTGCAGATTAACCGCAACGCTTCATGAATTGCCAGCACACCCGAGACCGGTGCTGTGTAGTGATAGGCTTTCTGATACCAGAACTGATCTGCCAGTGTTGCATCAAGACACCAGTGCTGCATTGGCGACTTGCGCTCAGTGATGCTCTGCCATGCTCTTTCTGAAAATGCCACCAGTGATACACCGGGAATAGAAGACAATCCTTTCTGACCACCGATGATGATCGCATCAATCCCCCATTCATCCATGTTCAATGGCATGGTGCTTAGCGTACACACGGCATCGACAATAATGAGACAGTCGTGCGCTCTGGCTTTTTTGCAGATTTCTGCAAGCGTCCGGTTACAGACTGTGTTTGACGTTTCGCCCTGGACAATCGTCATGACGGCGGGTTTATGTGCTTCCAGATGGCGTTCAACCGCAGCAACATCCGCGGATTGCCCTGCCACTACCTGATGGCGAATGACCTCTGCGCCGTTGCGTTCGGCCATTTCTGCAAGGCGGTTGCTGAAGAATCCATTGCAGACACACAGGCATTTATTTCCGGGCTCAATAAGGTTGGCGACTGCCATTTCCATCGCCGCTGAACCGGGCCCCGCCACGCCGAGTATCCGGGATGAGCGCGTCTGAAAAACATAGGCCGACATCTGCTTCACCTGCTCGATAATCTGCGACATGGTGTCGCCGAGGTGATTGATGACAATTGAGTTGGCCGCCGCGACCCGTGCGGGAATCGGGACCGGTCCGGCGCCCATCATCAGCAGAGGTTCTTCAGGCAGAATGCTATCGAGCGGCGCTATATTTCTTGGAGTGGAGATATACACGGGGCAAGTAATTTATCTGAATACGACGCTCAGTGTACTTCAATATGCAGCAATTAAACACCGTGTCGGGTGACCTTATGGCCACAGTCTACGTTTTTGCGATGGGCTGCTGCCCCGGACAAACCTAGGTCGAACGATCCGTGGTTTGCAAACGCCGTTCAAGCCAGCGCACACCGGCGCTGACAATCAGAATCAGCACCAGGTATTCAAGCAGCAACACGGTGTAGATCTCCAGCGGCCGGTATTCGGTGACGACCAGCTCATTGGCTTTACGGGTGAGCTCCTGCATGCCTATGACTGACACCAGCGATGACATTTTCAGCATGTAAACCAGTTGATTGCCAAGCGCCGGCAGTATACGCCGTATTGCTTGCGGCAGAATAATAAAGCGCATGGTGTCGACGTAATTGAGCGCTACCGTGTGAGATGCCTCGTACTGACCTTTATCGATAGATTGAATACCGGCACGGAAGATCTCTGCTTCAAATGCACTGTCTGACAATGCCAGTGCAATCACCCCGGCCCAGAAGACGGTGATGGTGATATTCAGCAGTTGCGGCATGCCGTAGTAGACCCACAGGATCATTACAAGAATAGGCACTGCACGCACCAGCTCTACATACACCCGGTTAAAGCCGCGTAGAAAGCGGTTTTTCGATAAGCCCGGAAGCGCCACCAGCAAACCCAGTACTATCGAGATCACAATGGCAGTCACAGAGAGCAACACCGTGTAGTACAAACCGCTAATCAGAAACCGCAGGTTGGTCATACCCTTTTTGGTGGTGGGATCGACGACATACCAACCCCAGTCACCGGAACAACCGGTAAGCACCAGCAACACTAACAACAGTAGACTTGCTCTTAACATGGCCTGCAACCTCAGTGTGGCAGAATCTGTTGCAGGAACTCCTGACAGCGTTCGCTTTCAGGTGCTTCGAAAAATTTGGCGGTATCAGACATTTCTACAATAGCGCCGAAATCCATAAAAACCATTTTATCGGCCACACGCCGAGCAAAGCCCATTTCATGAGTCACGCAAACCATAGTCATGCCGCTTTCTGCCAGCTCGACCATCACATCGAGTACTTCGTTGATCATTTCCGGATCCAGTGCCGAGGTTGGTTCGTCAAACAACATAATCTTAGGTTCCATACACAACGACCGTGCAATGGCGACCCGCTGTTGCTGACCACCGGACAGCTGAGCCGGATATTTATTGGCCTGCTCGGGGATTCGCACTCGTTCGAGGTAGTTCATCGCCAGTTCCTGCGCCTGCGATTTACTTTGCTGTCCGGAACGCACAGGGCCGAGCGTGAGGTTTTCGAGCACGGTCAGGTGTGGAAACAGATTGAATTGCTGAAACACCATGCCGACGTTGGCATGAATAGCCCGCAGGCTCTGCTTGCTGCCATCGAGCGTTGTACCATCAATAACAATCGAGCCGCTGTCGTGTATCTCGAGTTGGTTAATGCAACGTATTAACGTGGACTTGCCTGACCCTGACGGGCCACAGACCACCACACGCTCACCAAGCTGTACATCAATAGATACACTATTCAACGCCTGAAAGCTCCCGAAGAACTTCGAGACCTCGCGCATCTGAATAATCTGCTGTGCTTGTTGTTGCATTTCCTGTTGTCCGGGGTGCGGTGGGGACTGCTGAACAGCGTGCTGATCGGGAGTCTGCATAGAGAGTGAAGTTGGCACCAGCCACTGCCGGCCGGGAAGCTAGCAATCTACCACATCAACTGGCTTGTTTACGCCCGAATTTCGACAATCCGAGCGGTTGCAAACTAGCTGTGACCATGCAAGGATGCTTGTTTCAACCGCTCGTGGAACCACACATGAAATTTCTGAAGGCACTGGCCGCCACCGCTATCTTAAGCCTGGCTGCACCTGTTGTATCCGCTGACTCAGCGCTCAAAGACATCCTCAACAATGGCGTGCTGAAAGTCGGCACCACCGGTGACTGGAACCCGATGACGGTTAAAGACCCGGCAACCAATAAATATGAAGGCTATGACATCGACGTCATGACCGAACTGGCCAAAGACATGGGCGTAGAGCTGGAGTTTGTGCCCACCGACTGGAAAACGCTGGTAAACGGTGTTGTTGGCGGTAACTATCACGTGACTGGTTCTGCTTCAATCAGCCCTGCACGCATGAAAGCTGCAGGCTACTCTGAAAGCTACATTTCAGTCGAGATCCAACCCTACACCACCTCTGACAAAGCAGACCGCTTTGACGGATGGGACTCTATTAACAAGGCTGACGTCAATGTGGCAGCTACGTTGGGTACCACTTTCGAAAAGCTGGTAAAGGACTGGTTTCCTGATTCTTCAATCAAGTCCATTGAAGCGCCTGCGCTGCAACATCAGGAAGTCTTGTCCGGCCGCTCTGATGTCTTTGTGACGTCAAACATTGAAGGCGCTACGCTAACCAGGAAATTTCCGAAGATTGTGCCTATCAACATCGACGCGCCTCGTTCACCAACGCCTATTGCCATGCTGCTGCCGCAGGATGATCAGGTGTGGATTAACTACGTGAATAACTGGATCAAGATTAAAAAGACCCGTGGCTTTTTTGATCAGGTTGCCGAGAAGTGGGGCCTGTAGGTTAAAAAGCCTGCCGTTGTAGTTGCCGGTTATTTTGTTGTTTGAATAGGCGCCTGGTTGGCGCCTTTTTTATGGGGATGCCTGTGGCTTTGTTAGCGGGTAGCATGGACCAAGGTATGAGCCTGAGCAAAGAGCCCTCCCCGGCGCTTGGATCTGCCCCTCACACAAGCGGGGTGTGTAAAGATCATTCGATGATGTGAAGGTGGCTCCCGGATGGAAAATCTGAGCAGGTTGCGTAGGGCGGCATAAGCCGGAGGCGCATCCACCAGTATTTCGCATGATGGCGATGCGCCTGGGTGCTCATGCCACACTACACACAGTCAACTCTTGTGGTTTAGCACGCTACGCTAAAAGCAGTACTACAACTTTAGTCAGCCTCACAAGCGGGAGTAATATTGAGCTTTTGCTTACCCTCAGCGCTGCACTTGCATCCACCGCGCGGCATCGATTGTTGGCGGATGCGCAAGTTTATCCGCAATACGTAAGTGCGATGTGCGAAGGGCTTACACCATTTCAGGTTCTACGACTTTTTGGCGGTATTCCGACATGCTCCAACCCATAGCGGGTGCGTAATGCCAGGCGTTTTGCTGCAAGCGTTTGCTCATCCAGAGCGGTGTCTTTTAGCAGTGCATCAGACGCTTTGAAAAACTCATCCAGTCCAGCGGGGGAGCAGACTAACTGCACTTCTACAGGCCTGGCGGTTTCGTTCCAGAACGAGTGTGGCTTATAGCTCGGGCAGGTGATGCTGTCACCCGCGTTGAGTTCGAGGCAGGGTTCATCAGGAAACTGAAAACACAGTGTCCCGCTGACAACACAAAACACCTCAATAAACTCATGCCTGGTAAACACCGGCGGCGCACTGTTCGCAGGCTCTATGAAGTCGATAATCGTCAGGCGGTTATTGGTTTCTGAACCTGCTGTTTTTATACGGATACGAGCGCCGGTGAGTGTTTGCATCCACTTAGTGTCATGGCTACTCATGAACGGGTGTTATCCACAATTTTACCGATAATTTCACACTTATGACAAACCGCATTTAAGATGCACCAATATCAAACTCAATACTGACCGTAGTGCCCTTACCGGGCTTACTTTTTAATTTGAACTGCCCGCCAACAAGTGCGGCCTGCTCTTCCATACCACGTAGACCGTAGTGCCCGGGAAGCCTGGTTGTGGGTACAAAGCCAACACCGTTGTCTGCAATACTCAAGCGGTATTGCGAGTGGGTATCGTGCTCTGATAATGGCGCCAAGGGCGTCAGTAAAATAGAAACTTTATCAGCCTTTGAATGCCTTTCTATGTTGTGTAATGCTTCTTCAGTAATCCGGAACAGTGTCTCTGCATACTGGTGCACATCTGCAGAGACCTTTTTATCAATACGGATTCTGGATGTAATACCGGTGTGTTCGGAAAACCGATCCGTCAAACTCTGGATTGCACCGTCAAGACCAATTTCACTGACATCATTGTGGCGCATCTGCATGATTGCCGCACGCGCTTCAGAGATACCGCTTACCGCGACTCCTTCCAGTCTCTCAAGTTCGGCCTCCAGCTCTTCTTCAGGAATTCTGTTGCGCAGCTTACGCACAACACGAATCTGGGTAAGCAACGCCATTAGAGAATGTGCCAGGGTATCGTGCATATCTCTGGCCAGTCGCAGACGCTCCTGCGTTACCGCCGTACGCCGCTGATCAGTTGCTACTTGCTCTTGCGCTATCGCAAGTTGCCGCTCTTGTTGTTTAAAATCATTGATGTCCAGTCGAATACCAAACATCCATTCGGGCTTTTCATCCTCGGTTCGTGTCACTATTTGACCGCAGTCGAGCACCCACCTCCAGTTGCCATCAGTCTGTTCGAGCCGCCGTTCAAATTCGTAACGCTCTGACTCTCCGGTCAGGTGCTGCTCCATGACGATGTCCGACTGTGCAAGATCATCCGGGTGTACCTGAAAGCGGGTATCGTTTACGTCAGAAAAAGACAACTCCGGATGGTCAGTAATTTCTCTGAAGCGTTCGTTTACAAGAAACTCTTTGGTTTGAACGTTCCACTCCCAGGTGCCGGCACCAATGCCTTTGATAATAGACGCGAGCCTGGAGCGCTCTTCAGTCAGCTTTTTATTTTCCTGAATTCTTTTTGTGGTGTCTTCAATGATGCCAACACTACCGCTAAGATCGCCATTGGATTGATAGGTCGGTACTGCAATTGCACGAACGTATTTTACTACACCGCTGCTATGTACTATTCGAAACTCGTTATTGAAAATATGCTCTTCATTCAATGTTCTCAGTAATTGTTCGAACACTTTTTTCTGATCGTCGGTGTGAACACTGTCTCGCCAGCCAAAACCGAGCGCCTGTTCTTCTGACACACCCAATAACTGCTGACACTGTGTGTTGGTATAGTTACAGGCACCCTGTTCATCTGAACTGAAGATTCCCAGAGGCGATGCATCACACAACCCCCTGAAACGGGATTCACTGGTGGCCAGATCTTCAGCCAGGCGTCTTGCCTCGAGCAATTCTACCGCCGCCATAGCAAGGTGACGAAGCACCTGCCTTTGTGAATCTGTGAGTACTTTAGGTTTTCTGTCTATAACGCAAAGCGTACCAACAACAGCACCATCACTCAGTGTGAGTTTTGCACCAGCGTAAAACCGTATATCAGGCTCACCGGTGACTAACGGGTTTTGACTAAAGCGATCATCAACCGTGGCATCCAGAATTTCCAGCAGATCATTTTTTTGTTCGATAGCATGAGAACAGAAAGCAACATCTCTGTGCGTTTCGTTGACATCTTCCAATCCCGTATTTGCCTTAAACCATTGCCGGTCAGCGTCGATTAGTGAGATCAGGGATATAGGTACACCACATACCTCTGCAGC
>CALHCI010000016.1 GCA_937931165.1 uncultured Granulosicoccaceae bacterium | reverse complement strand
CCCGTGGGCAATCGCTATTTTAGATTGTGCAGCCAGGTGATCGACCTTTGGCAACGGCGTCGCGATAAATATTCATCGCCTTTGGCATTTGTGCATTCAGTTGACGTATACGAGTGGTCGGTGCCGGGTGGGTTGATAGAAACTCAGGCGCTGCGGCACCATTGGCTTCTGCCATATTCAGCCATAATCGCGTGCTGGCACGTGGGTCAAACCCTGCCTGCGCTAACAGATCAAGGCCCAGTACATCCGCCTCACTCTCCTGGCCGCGTCCGTATGGCATGAGTACTCCGAATTGCAAACCTAAACCAAGCGCTGCCATGACATTTCTGTCGCGTCCTTCCAGTTGCGTGCCCAGTACAATCTGGCCGACAACCAGCCCGGCCTGACCTGCGAGATTGGCCGAGAGTCTTGCCTTGCCGTGGTCTGCCAGCACGTGCGCTACTTCGTGCCCCATCACGGCTGCCAGTTGATCAGGGGTTTCGGCAACTTTCAGCAGACCGGTGTAGACCCCGATTTTTCCACCGGGCAATGCGAAAGCATTGACCTGGTCATCGTCAAACAATGTAACTTCCCACTGGGTGTTATCGTTTAGCTCACTAGTGATGGCGTTGCCAATGCACCGAACGTAGGCAGTCTGGCGGCGATCGTTCGAAATCGGTATAGATTTCTTCATATCTGAATAGGCGTTTAAGCCCATAGCTGTCATTTGCTTGTCAGACACCAGATTAAGCTGTCTTTTGCCGGTGGGTGATGTTGCGCAGCTGGCTATAATGGCTGCAAGCAGTGTGATAGCGATCGGTTTGAACATAATACTTCCGTCCCCGTTTGATTGGTCTTTCTGATAAGTGTAACGGCCTGCAAGCTTGAAGTATAACGTCTGAACCGTGGCCGAATCAGCGCTTGACCGTTCGGGCCTGTACCGTATGATTACCGGTTTCTGGACAACCCGGCATGGCAAAAAAAGCAGCTCCTCGCGCGAAAAAGAAGGCGCCGAAGGCAAGTGAAGCAGCAGGATGCGCTGCAGTAAAACATTCACTGGCAGGCACTAAATCAAAAAAAACCACCTCGAAGAAAAAGCCAGCTCCAAAAAAACCGACCCCAAAAAAAACTGCCTCTGGAAAATCTACCTCAAAGACAGCGCGCAAAACGTACCCGGCAGGCAAAAGTAAACAAGTCCCCTATGATCTGGTTTACGTGGCCGACAGTGATCTGCATGGAAAGGGATTATTTGCGCACAAAGCTATTGCTGCCGGTGTCTCACTTGGAAAGCTTGAAGGTAAGCCCGCCACCAGAGACGGGACTCATGTGTTATGGCTGTCATCCAGCAAGGGTTTGCGCATCACCAACGAATTCAGGTTTATCAATCACAGCAGCAAGCCCAACTGTGCGTTAACCGGTACCAAAGTGGTGACGTTAAAAAAGATTAAAGCTCATGAAGAGCTGACACATGATTACGGTTGGTAACACACCGCAGTAACGAACTGCTCTATACCATTATGCTGTGATTGTCAGTCCGTCGTAGGCAGCTTCAATACCATCAGGTAACTGTGCGCTGAGCTCCGCGTAATCGATGGCGTTATGCATATTGGTGAGTATTGTACGCTTTGGTTTTACTTTTTCTACAAACGCCAGTGCTTCTTCAACATTCATGTGCGTCGGGTGTGAGGTGTATCGCAGCGCATCTAGCACCAGGACATCAAGGTCAGCCAGGGCGTGCAGGCTTTCAGGGCGTTCAACCGTTTTAACGTCGGGAAGGTAAGCAAAGCGGCCGACTCTAAAACCAAGTGCGGTAATATCTCCGTGGTTGACGTCAAACGGCATAAACTCAATGGCGCCGCCGTTACCTGTGATTGTTACTGGTGTGCCTGCGTGTATACGATGTTCATTACAAATAGCCGGGTAACTGCTGCCTTCAGCCTGTTGATAACAGTAACCGAACGCAGGCATGACACGTTCTGATGTTGAGGCATCCATATAAACATTCACACGCTCACGGTGTTTTATGGTGAGTTGCCGTAAATCGTCCATGCCAAAGATATGATCTGCGTGCGAATGCGTGAGCAGCACTGCGTCAAGGTATTGCACATTGGCCTGCAATAACTGCGCACGCATGTCCGGGCCGGAGTCGATCAGTACACTGGTTTTGCCCTTTTCGGTACTTTGTTCAACCAGCATGGAACAACGCTGACGACGATTTTTAGGATTGTCCGGATCGCACGCACCCCAGTCGTTGCCAATGCGTGGCACACCCCCGGAAGAGCCGGTACCAAGCAGTGTAAATACAGTTTCTGTAGTCATGGTTGCAGTATAGCCAAAGTTGCATCGCGCCGAATATAAGATACGACTGAAACATGGCAAATGCACCAGGCAGAGATCAGTTCAGAGGTGCGAGGGTTACTAGCGAGAGGTTGGGGCAGGGTAAAAATTACCCGGTAAAAAATACCTTTTTTGGTTTTGCGTCAATCGACCGTATTGTGTGTTTCAACATCCCGTTGTGGCGGGCCACTGTTGTTGTTTTTTTATCCGATATTACCCAACAGGAGCACAAGCTAACATGCAATCCACTATACAGAAACCCGATCGATACTCCGCTCGCGGTGTATTTGATTCCCGACCCATGAATCTGCTGGCAGGTTTGGCAATGCTGCTGGCGATGTCATTGGTATTTGCCGGTAACGCACTGGCACTCGCACTGCCGGACTTTGAATCGTTGGTAAAACAACAAGGCAAAGCGGTGGTAAAAATTTCGGTCACTGCACAGCAGCAGATGACCAACGCGCCGCAGTTTAACGAAGAAGAAATGCCTGAGTTTTTCAGAAAATATTTTGAAAACAACCCGCAACCTTTTGGTGGCCCTGAAGGCCGGCAGAGCAGTGGCTTCGGATCTGGTTTTATCATGTCTGAAGACGGTTATATTGTCACCAACGCTCATGTCGTGAAAGACGCTTCTGAGATCACAGTGGCACTACCCGACCGCAGACAATACAAAGCAGAATTGATTGGTGCAGACCCACGTACTGATGTTGCACTACTGAAGGTTGATGCTTCCGGTTTACCGACGCTTGAACTGGGTGATTCTGACGATTTAAATGTCGGCCAGTGGGTGCTTGCCATCGGTACGCCATTCGGCTTTGACTATACCGCGACCCAGGGCATTGTATCGGCGCTGTCGCGCAGCCTGCCAAACGAAAACTATGTGCCTTTTATCCAGACAGACGTCGCGGTAAACCCGGGTAATTCCGGCGGTCCGCTGTTTAACACCGAAGGTAAGGTGGTTGGTGTTAACTCGCAAATCTTTTCACGGTCTGGTGGTTATATGGGGCTTTCGTTTGCGATCCCTGCCAACGTGGTGAAAACCGTTGTCGCTCAACTTAAAGAGACCGGTTACGTCAGTCGCGGCTGGCTGGGTGTGCTTATTCAGAATGTAGATCTGTCACTGGCTGAATCATTCGGTATGGACCGGCCTGAAGGTGCACTGATATCAAAAGTCACTGATAACAGTCCGGCAGCTGATGCGGGTCTTAAGACAGGTGACATCATATTGGAATTCGACGGTCAGAAAATCGGTCAGTCTTCCAACCTGCCGCCGGTGGTTGGTGCCATTCCGGTAGGTGACACTGTCGATATCAAAGTGCTGCGAAACGGCGCAATGAAAACACTGCCGGTGACCATTGCCGAGCTTGCCGAAGATCGTCAGATAACCCACACCAGTAGTGTCGAAACCGATAACGAATCCAGACTTGGTGTTGCGGTTGCCTCGTTAAGCAGCGAAGAAATGGAGCAGCTTGGTGTAGATGCCGGTGTGATCGTCAAATCGGTCGATCCGCAGGGTGTGGCTGCGCTGGCCGGTATTGTCGAAGGCGATGTGCTGGTGAGCTTTAATCAACAGGAAATCGACTCGGTGGATCAACTGGCAAAGCTGGTGAAAGACGCGCCAGCCGGTGAGTCGGTCGCGGTGTTGATTCAGCGCAACAACAACCCGTTGTTTACGGCGCTGACACTGCAGTAAAAGTCCGTCCCTGGCTCGGAGAGCGAGCTGATACGCGGATTCCCGTGTAAGGCGGTGAATTATCGACCGGGCATTGTCCCGGTCGATGTTGTCACAAGAGGGTAAAAATTACCGCATTGAGGCTTGAGATTGATCGGTTAAACTCCATCACTATTCGGTGTAAACAGAAAACGGGAAACAATGCCACAAGCACTTGTCGACACGTCTGAGTCTCCAGACTCGTTTACAGTCCGGCCGCTCACGGCCAGTCTCGGGGTCAACCCCGACTGGTCTGACGACTCACCACCGGCGCTGGAAGTCCCTGCCTTCAACGGCGTGCAGCAGATCACCCAAATGACGCTGATGTTTACCTTGTGGACGCGGGTTGAGGCTTATCTTTACGGTGAATGCAGCGTACAGCCGCTGGAAAATCGCAAAGAGGAAACCCGCCACCTGAACGTGCTGCGTGAATCCGAAACTTCCATTTTATGCCTGTTGTGTCTGCTCAATAACGAGCCATATAGCGCCGGCAGGCTGGTTGACGCCATGATTGGTCAGTCTGCCACTGCCGATCAACGCGGCAACGCCCGCAAACGCCTGATAAATCGTACGCTTCCGGTGATCGCTGATCGCTACGGTTTACTGCAATATCGCGAAAATAATCAGGGCAAAGTAAAAGAGTACGCAATCACTCGCAGCGCAAGGCTTGCTGCTTTTGCAGAAAATCACCTGGCAACCGGGGTGCAGCAGATTATCGGTAGCGAGTTCACGACTGGTGGAGATCAATAATGCGCAAGATAATCACAAATCCCCTGGCCGGACTTTCCGTCTTTGGTGCGTTGCTGCTAAGTTTGTTGATGGTATCCAGCGGAGCATCTGCACATCATCTGAATTCGACTGCCGGCGTACCCTTGCAGGCCGGCCCATCGCAATTGAGCGAAGCGACGATGGCATTTAAGGGCAGAGCCCCGCAGGTGCCAATTACGATCAAGCGTGTCGAATTATCCGCCAGTCCGGCGTTGCAGGCGCGCGTGCAAGCGGTATTAAATGGTGAGGTGAGAGCGCTCACAGTGGGGTTCCAGCACCGGCACGCAGTTCAGGTCAGCCGTATCCGCCTGCACCCCAACAAGCTCGAACTGGTCGGGCACCGTATGGTGCAGTCGTCCGTTTCCGCAATAAACGACTCCGCCGCACAGGCCCCGACGGTCCGTGTGTGGTTTGAGGAAGTGACGCTAACCATTCCCCGTCAGTACCTTTCCGGCAGCTGGGATGTCCTGTCGCTTGAGAAAGAGCTGGAGCGGCTTGGCATCAACATCAAACCTAAGCCAACAGCGCCCAAACCTACCGCGCCGCTGGCAGGCTAACCTCCGGTACCTGCCCCAAATCAACAGCAGTCGGCGACACGTCGGTTTTTAATCTCGATCAGAGTACCTTCGCACGGTACAATTGGCGGCCGCGAGGTGCTCACTAAATGACTCGAGAAATATGTTGCAGATAGTTCTGACCGCACTAACCCTGTTGGCCGCGTTCTTTGCAGTACCGCTTCACGCCAGTTGTGTCGATTCCACGCAGGTTTGTCTGGAAGAATCGACTCCAGCGCCGGTTGCCGTCACCGAGCCGCTGCCGGCTGAGTCCACCGAGGCTGAACCCGTATTGGCAGATACCGTTGAAGCGCTGGTAGCCGGTATTACCGTCGACATGAAATCACGCCGGCTTATGCGCCCGCGTGGCAACAATGCGCTAAACAAAGTGCGTCGTTTACGACAGATTGCACCAGACCATGACTATTCACTAAACGGTGAAAGGTACATAGCCCGTGTCTATTTGTCGTTGGCACGCAGCGCGATAAAGCTTGGTGATATATCGCTGGCAGAACAGCGATTAAAATCTGCGCTTAAACTCGATAAACGTGTCGAGGGAAAACAGCAGGTTATTGAAAGCATAGTGGCAGCCGGTAAGGCAGATGCCGGTGCTGCTCCCACACCGGTGCCTGATAAACCGCGATACATAAGCAGTGAATCGAAGGATACTGGAAGCGACTCTACCGAAGCACCGGCTTTTGTCGCGCCGGTAATGGTCGCTATCCCTGCGGGTAAGTTTGTCATGGGCAGTGAAGCAGGTGCTGAAGATGAAAAACCCATGCACGAAGTAACATTAGAAGCGTTCAGTATGTCGAAGTTTGAAATCACGCTTGAACAGTATCGGGTTTATGCCATTGAGCACGGACTGCCTGCCCCGCAGTACCAAACAGAAGACAGCAATCGCCCGGTCACTAATGTAAGCTGGGAAGACGCTCAGGACTATACCCGCTGGCTAAGTACCAAAACCGGTAAAATGTATCGGTTGGCCACCGAAGCCGAGTGGGAATATGCCGCCAGAGCCGGTGCGGTAACGCCCTACAGTACCGGTGAAGATTTATTAGATGCTGCCAACTGTATTGGCTGTGGCAGTGAATGGGATGGTAAACAAAGTGCGCCGGTAGGAAGCTTTGCGCCAAACGAGTTCGGTCTTTACGACATGCACGGCAATGTCTGGGAGTGGGTGCAGGACTGCTGGACAGACAGTTACTTCGGGCGTGGAGACAACTCTGCTGCCATTATGAAAAAAAACTGTGATCGTTTTGTGGTTCGCGGTGGTTCGTGGGCTAACGAGGCAGACTATGCCCGCGCCAGTTATCGCGGTAATGAAGGCCCGAAGTATCGCCACCATACTGTCGGGTTCCGTGTGGTGCACGAAGGTCTGTAACATGCCCAGGCCCTTTTACGTCGTTGTGATGGGGGTGAGTGGTTGTGGCAAGAGCACAACAGGTGCAACACTTGCGCAGGCACTGAATGCATCGTTTATAGACGGTGATGACCTGCATCCCGAAACAAATATTCGCAAAATGACAGCAGGCATAGCGTTAAACGATGATGATCGCTGGCCATGGCTTGATCAAATAAACTTGAAAGCGGCAGAGTCGCTTGCGTCAGGTCAGTCACTGGTGGTTGCCTGTTCTGCGTTAAAAAAAAGTTATCGCAGGCGACTGTGCAGTGATGAAGCCAATGCGGTATTCGTATACCTTGATGGCAGTGTTGAGCTAATTACCGAAAGACAATCATCACGTAAAGATCACTTTATGCCCGCCACCTTGGTCGAAAGTCAGTTTGCGGCCCTTGAACCACCACACGGTGAAAGCAACGTGGTGTGTGTATCGCTAGATCAAAGCGTGCATGAAGTCGTCTGTGAAGCGCAACATAAGTTAGCGCAGTCAGGATTCCTATGAACGATAAGCAAATCAAAAATGCGGAAACCTCCAGCCAGGTTAGTGAGTTTCTTGACAAAATAGACAATATGCCCAAACCACATGAAGGTGGCAGGCCTGGTCGGCTGGTCTTTGCCATGGACGCTACCGCCAGTCGGGCGTCCACGTGGGACATGGCGTGTAAGCTTCAGGGGGATATGTTCGCCAAGTCCAGTGCTATTGGGTCACTGGAGCTGCAGCTGGTTTTTTTTCGTGGTTACAACGAATGCAAGTCGACGAAATGGTTGTCCAATCCCATGGACTTGCTCAGGCTAATGTCGTCAGTGTCCTGTCTTGCCGGTCAAACTCAAATAGAGCGAGTGTTAAAGCACACAATAAAAGAAGCGGCCAACACCGATGTCGATGCGCTGGTTTATGTCGGTGACAGTATGGAAGAGTCTCTGGATAAACTGGGTGCGCTGGCGGGCCAGTTAAAGATTCACAGCATACCGTTGTTTATCTTTCAGGAGGGGCACGATATCGTCGCCTCCGATGCATTCCGGCAGCTTGCCAAAATAAGTGGTGGTGCACACTGTACGCTCGATCATCACAGTCCTGCACAACTTGGCCAGTTGTTAAACGCCGCAGCGGTTTATGCGGCCGGCGGACGCGGCGCGCTTAGCGAGCATGCAAAGCTCACCGGTGGTATGGCTAAAAATCTGTTAAAGCAGCTGGACTAGAATATGGTTGAGGGAAAGTGTTTGTGCGGGCTGGTGTCCTATGTTTATCACGGCACCATTGAAGAAATAGCCATGTGTCATTGCTCCCAGTGTCGTCGTGCGCAGGGTGGGGCGTTTGCCACTAACAGTCCCGTAAACGCTGATAATCTTGTGTTTACCGGTAGCGAAAATATAAAAGAATTCCCATCGACAGATAACAAAGTTCGGGCCTTTTGTACTAACTGTGGCAGCGCGCTGTATAGTGCAAAAAAAGATCTGCCGAGAGTAAAACGTTTAAGGCTCGGCACCGTGACGACTGAATTTTCCTGTGACAATAAGTATCATATCTGGGCGGAGTCCCGGGCCGTGTGGGATGAAATTACAGATACGCACAAGCAGTACAGGCAAGCGAAAGAATAAGCTGCTGGCACGCTGTGATCGATAAAGCGCTTATCGCGGTATGATGAAGCATCATTCCTGATTACCGTCAAACGCATTGGAGGCTTTTATGAACACTACATCCGGATTCCGTCCTGGTCTGTTTGCAGGAAAACACGTAGCCATTACCGGTGCCGGCCGCGGTATAGGTGCTGCGATTGCTGAGTACCTGGTGCGCGATGGTGCAACGGTATTTGCACACCTCGGCAGAGACGGTAATCAATCACACTGGCATTTCCCTGCAGGTGGAGATGATCAAAAAAATCTAACCACCTGTTGTGGTGATTTATCTGACGAAGCAGAAGCGAAAGCCATGGCAGAGAAAGCTATGGATGCACTTGACCATGTCGATATCCTGATCAATAACGCCGGTACTATGCTCGGTCGTGTGCCAGCGTCAAAGATGACGGCCGCGCATTACAGACAGGTTTCAGACTTAAATGCCCAGTCAGTCGTTGTAGTGACCACCGGTCTGCTTCCCGCGCTGCAAAAAGCGACCAGTCAGGCCGCAATCGTGAATGTGACTTCAATCTCTGCGAATACCGGCGGCAGTCCAGGGTCTTCAATCTATAGTGCCGCAAAAGGATTCGTTTCAACTTATACGCGGTCACTGGCTACCGAACTTGCCGGTGACAACATTCGTGTCAATGCAATTTCTCCCGGTACTATAGATACCGACTTTCATCAGCGTTATTCCACTAAAGAGAAACTCGCCAGGACTGCGGCGAACACGCCGCTCGGGCGGTTGGGCACGGCTGAAGATTGTGTTTCCGCTTGTCTTTTTCTGGCTGCACCTGAGATGAGTGGTTATATCACCGGGCAGATTATCGGTATTAATGGTGGGATTGCGTTTTAGATCGAGTCTGGAATTGCGGCAATGAAGCAGAGTGTTGGCCTGGTTATTACTATTCTTTCTATCGCATCCTGCGGAGGTGGCGACCCGGGATCTGTCAGCAGTCCGGTTAAAGGGTTCTGGATCGATTGCATCGGGAGTGTGAATAACTCAGCTGTTTCCAGAGGGTTAATTCTGGAGTTCACTGATACCGAATTTCGAACGTATGATCATCGTTATTCGAGTAGCAATGAATGTTTAGGCAATCTGACTCTGGCAGACACCATACAAAGCGGTACCTATGAAGTTATTGGTACTGGTACTTCTGAAGAAGGGCTGCCAATTTATGACCTGAAGATGCGGGTGCTGACTGTTTTTGGTAGTGCGCAGGTCGATGACATCGTGTTTGATCAATATTTCTATGTGCATATTGATCACGACGTACTCTACGCTGGTGTGGTCTCTGGTGAGGCATCTTTTAATGGGCTTTCAAAAAGTCTGGATTTAGGCCGACCGTATCGGAAACGGTAATGATATTTCAGTAGCCTCAATTGTTGGTGGATGCGCAAGCTTATCCAGCCTGCAAAACGACGACCGTGAGCGCCTTTACACAATACCTCCCTCAGGGAGGGGCAGCGTCTAAGTGCTGGTGTGGCGGGGTACCCCAATTCCGCTCGCACTCAAATCGTATAGATACACTGGCTCTGGGTAAATGCTCCTACACAGAAAGCACATGCGTATCATGACTATTCCAGCTAAGTGTAAAACGATTTCCATTAGCCGGATCAAGACTTGCCAACTCGCGTTCCTGTAACTGCACTTTAAACTCGGTACCGTCGTCGGATTCGAGAAACAGCGTCACCACTGATCCAATAAACTCCTCGGATAACAAAGTTGCTTCCACCGTATTGCCGCCTGCGTTGTTACCCGCCTGCGTTATGTTCACCAGGTCTGCGGCAATAACAAAAGTCAGCTCATCACTAACATTGAAGGCGCTGTTGTTTGGAACATCCACGGCAAACTGCCCGCCAGAAGCATCCAAATAAGCGACTCCGTTATCGACACGGGAAACAGTGCCACTAACAATATTATTTCGCCCGACAAACTCCGCAACAAATCGGTTAGCCGGTGCTCGATAAATATCACGCGGCTTGGCGATCTGTGCTATCTCACCGTCAGACATAATCACCACACGGTCAGCCATGGCGAAAGCCTCTGATTGTGAATGGGTAACATAAACAAACGTAATGCCCAGCTCTCTTTGTAGTTTGGTCAGCACTGCCTGCATACGAATAACCAGGTGTGCATCCAGTGCGGATAACGGTTCATCCAGCAGCAGCACAGCTGGTTCTATCACCAGTGAGCGGGCAAGCGCGACGCGCTGTCTCTGACCACCTGAAAGGGTTTCTACGTTTCGCTCTGCAAATTCGCCAACGCCCAGTCGTTCCAGCCAGTCGAGCGCTTTCCTGCGCCGGGTTGCCGAGTCTTCGTTGCGCATTTTAAGCCCAAACTCTACGTTTTCTCGCACGTTTAAAAATGGAAACAGTGCCAGTGACTGCCACACTAATGGTGTATCCCGCTGGTGCGGTCGCACGTTGTTCATTCGTTTGCCGTCAATGGTGATTGACCCTTCCGACGGCTGATCCAGACCAGCCAGCATACGCAGCGTAGTCGTTTTGCCGCATCCGGAAGGCCCCATGATGGCGATAAACTCACCGGCATCGATACTCAGATCAATGTTTTTAACAGCGACGAAATCACCAAACCGTTTCGCAACACCTTCGAATGTAATCAGCGGGTTACTCATGAAAAAGTCTTGCTTTGACGTAGCGTGAAAAAGATTTGTGCAACGATAACCAGGGTCATCGATACCAGAAATACAAAGGTGCCAATGGCATTGACCTGTGGGTCGATGTTGCCCTGAACAATCTCTAGGATCAGCACTGGCACGGTTTTATTCAGCCCCGAAACAAACCATGCAATGGCAAATTCATCGAATGAAACGGCGGCGGTCAAAAACAGCGATGAGATAATCGCGGGTTTGCAAAACGGTACAATCACCTCACGCATGCCTCGCCATTCGCTGGCGCCGAGGTTCCAGGCAGCGGACTCCAGGTCTTTGTCCATCTGGTTGAGACGCAACCGGCATATAGCCATTGCAAACGGAGCGGTTAGTACACTGTGGGCAATGATAATGGACCATAACTGACCGGAGGCACCAAACTTTGAAAACCACGCCAGCATCGCCAGCGCCATAATAATGAGCGGAATCGTAGGCGGCAGCAGTACCAGTGCCAGATAAGCACTCTTGAACCTGAAGTTAAACCGGTAATCTGTATAGGCGGTACAAAAGCCCAGCAGGGTGGCAATTATTGATGTGCAAATAGAAACAATAACGCTGTTGCGCACTGCGACCCATACGTCGGGGTCAGCCCATATAGTTTCATACCAGTGCAGCGTAAAAGACTCCAGTGGAATAGTCGGGAATCTTGCGGAGTTAAAAGAAAATACAATGCTGAAAAAAATCGGTGCAAACACAAACACAAAGAGCAGCAGTGTATAGCCGCGTAAACC
This sequence comes from uncultured Granulosicoccaceae bacterium, assembly GCA_937931165.1. Classification (GTDB taxonomy): domain Bacteria; phylum Pseudomonadota; class Gammaproteobacteria; order Granulosicoccales; family Granulosicoccaceae. The sequence continues at coordinate 4,286 of CALHCI010000016.1, read as the reverse complement.
CCATGCCAGTAAGCCCGCAGATATCCTGTTGCCTGCGCTCATCGGCTGGCTCGCTTGCGGTATGCCAGTGTTATGGCAGCAAAGGCAATGGTAATCAGTGTGATCATCATCATTACAGCAACCACTGCAGCACGCGGCCATTGTTGGCCGGACTTGGTGGTGTCGATAATCAGAATAGGGAGTGTTGGTGGTTTTGAACCACCTAAATAATAGGGGCTGACAAAGTCACCGAATGACAAGATAAAACAAAACAGTGCCGCGACAATTAGCCCTGTTTTGGCCAGCGGGACAATAACAGCATATACCGATCGGAACGGTGAGCACCCAAGGTTAAAAGCGGCCTGTACCAGATTGCGATCAATATTGGCTAACGAAAACGTTTGTAGTACCACAACCAATGGCAGCGTTAGCGTCATGTAGCCAACCAGCGTACCGAACTTGGTATTCAGCATGGTGTAGGGACCGAGGCCGATATGTGCCAGAATGGCGTTGACAACACCGCTTTCTGCCAGAATGACGTACCACGAAAATATACGCACCAGATAACTGGTAAAGAAGGGAATAATCAGTAAAAACAATGCCCAGCGTCGCACTGCCGGAGAAACTTTAAACGCCAGCGCAAAGGCCGCAGGGAATGCCACTAAAGAAGTAACAACGGTAGACAGTGCGGCGAGGCCAAGGGTTAAAAAGTAGCTGTCCCAGAAATAGCCGCGGGTCAGCATCTTTTGCCAGTTCTTAAACTCGAAGGCTTCTTCCATCCGGTAGTTCTTTACCAGGAAGAATGACATCGCCACCATGAATAAAAGCGGGCCCAGAAAAAACAGCACCTGCCAGATAATGATCGGCAGGCGCAGTGTCCATGCAAACAACGGGTGCCCGCTAGCGGCTGTTGTGTTTTCGTTACTCAATAATTTCCAGCCAAACTTTCCAGCCAGGCGCTTTACGAACCTGGCTGTACTGGTGTGAGGACGTCCGTGTCTGTAGTGGTAGGTATAGTGAGTTACCTAAGCCTTAAGCGTTTTTATACTCAGACCAGTAGTCGTTCCAGTCTTCGAGTGACTGTTGACGTGGAATATCACGATAGTGAATTCTGCCGTCATTAATCAGTGCAATCGGATCGTTTGGCATGCCGTCCATCTGATGTGACCGCTCAGCTTCTTTGCCGTCGACCTCAATCAGCTTTGCACGACCAGCTTTAGTCACACAGAAACCGGGGTAGGCTGCCATTTGTGCAGACTTGACCTGACCTGCCGGAGACATCATGTACTGGATAAACTTTTTTACTTCGTCGGCTTTTTCAGAACCCTTACCAATGCTATAGCTCTCGGTAAACTGAATACCGCCTTCCTTAGGTATGACGGAGGCCACCGGTGCACCGTCTTTTTCCAGCACGCCGGTAATCCAGTCACCAATGCCGCACATGGCGAGCATTTCACCATTCTTCAGTGAGTTAAAGGTGCCGCCGTAGTCGAAGAATCCGCCAACTTGCGGGCGCAGGCTGGTGGTGGTTTCCTGAACTTTATCCCACTTGCTGTCGTCGAGGTCCCAGAGGCTCGGTCCGTTGCCGTTATAAAGACTCATCATGCCGAGGTTAGGCAGATGCCAGTCAAAGTGTCCCACTTTGCCCTCAAGTTCCGGTTTCCAGAAACAAGCGTAGCTTTGCGCTTCTTCTGCAGTCACTGCGTTGGTGTTGTAGGAAACCCCGAGATGCCCGCCGCGAAGAATCATGGAAAACAGTTTGTCGTCTTTCCAGTGGCCTGGAAACTTCGTGAAGTCGTCGTGCAGCATGTCGTCAAACGGATAGTCGGCCGGATTCATTTCTTCAATGTAGCCCGCAGCATTGAGTTGTTGTACAAATTCGGCATCTGACAAAATCAGATCATAGGTGCCTGGCGGTGACTGGGCGATCAGCGCCAGCATGTTATCGCCACCCGCATAGTACTTTGGCTTGAACTTAACGTTGTTAGCTTCTTCGTATTCTGCAACGACGTCCGCCTCGCCGTGGCCGTACCAGGCCAGCATATTTATTTCGGTGACACTGGCCCACGCCCGACTGATGTAGGGGGCGGCAAGTACGGTTGCGCCGCCGTATTTAAGTAGTTTGCGTCGGTTGGGTGATTCCGGAGACTGTTTCTTTTGCATTGTCTTTTGCCTGTTGAATGGTTGTCCGCAAGGGCCGAAGGCCCCGTTTTTCACTGCCGTTCACAACGCATTCTGATGTGCGTTTTCGCGTTTTTCCACCGGAGGTTTTTTTGCACGGTCAGCGGTGCAAGACCTGACTATGCACGTAAACAACTGGCGAAAACTATATCACCTCTGCCCGCCGATAACATCAGAGAGCCGCAGGCGCGGGGAAGTCAGAACATTGGTAACTGTCGGTTGTGGCCTGCTGTTGTTGCGCATTAGAATGGCAGAACACACCCACGGAAAGCTGCAGTGAATCAGAGCCAATTCAAAAAGTTGTTTTCCACCAGCGGGTTAGTTGTTTTTCCGGTAATTCACGTGCTCGACAATGAGCAGGCAGAACGTAACATTGCTATCGCGGTGGAGGCTGGTTGCCCCGGGGTGTTTTTGATTAACCACGATTTTGCCCGGGAGCAATTTCTTCCTATCATCCGCCATGCGCGCGCAAGATTTCCTGACTACTGGATCGGTGTGAATTTTCTTGCGGTTACCGGTAAGGTGGCGTTTCCGATTCTGGCCCAACTCGGTGACAGCGGAGTCCGCGTTGATGCCTACTGGGCAGATGATGCCCGCGTCGATGAGTCTCAGAATGAACGCAATCAACCCGAGGCCGCAGAGATCGCAGAAATAAAACGACAATGTGGCTGGAACGGTATGTACTTCGGTGGAACGGCATTCAAAAAACAGCGCGAAGTCAGCCCGGAAGATTATTCGAAGAGTGCCACTATCGCTACTCGATATATGGACGTGGTCACCACATCCGGTATCGCCACCGGACACTCGGCAGACCTTGGTAAAATACGAACGTTTCGTGATGCCTGCGGGCAAACACCAGTCGCACTCGCATCGGGTATAACACCGGATAATGTCGCAGAGTATCTGCCCCTGGTAGATGCAGTGTTGGTCGCAACCGGTATTAACCTTACTGACGACTTTTACAACATAGACCCGAATAAACTTGCAAACCTGATGGCACTGGTGCGGAGCTAAGAAATGTCTGATAACAACAAAGGCCCAAGAGACAATCGTTGGTACCTGAGTCTGATGGCGCCAAACACCAAAGGCGAAAAATTTGCCTGGCTTGATCCCACTTCAATCTATATCAACGGCGCAGCGTTTAACGATCTGCTCGATGATCTGTGCAATGACCTCGACGCCAACAGCATTGATGTGGTAGCCGGGCTTGATGCCATGGGGTTTGTGCTTGGGGCAAGTATTGCCACACGACTTGGCAAGGGATTTCTGCCAATCCGTAAGGCCGGCAAATTGTGTGTAGACACTGACAATTCATCATTTACTAATTACTCCGGTCGCACTCAGGATATGGAAATGCGGCTGCCGGCGTTTGCCGCAGGCACGCGGGTGCTACTGGTTGATCAATGGGTCGAGACGGGTGGCACGATGCATGGTGCTGTGCAGCTGGTAGAGCAACAGCAGGGCGTGGTTGCCGGTATGGTTGCCATTGTGATGGAAGAGAATGAACAGACCAACCGATACCGTGAATTATATCCGTGCGTCACCGCCATTCTTCCAGGCACAGAGTTACAAAGGCAATGTAATTCCCAATATCTGGAGAGTTTTGAGACGTACGATCCAGCCCGGGTCTTTCCGGTGTAGCAGGTTGCGGTTTCTCATTATCTCAACGGTCGGGGTCTATAGGCGTTGTGCAATGGATTGCTGCTTCTGTAGCGAAGCAGACCGCACAAACTCACGGTAATCCAGACGATCTGAATTATTGCAGAGGCCAGGTTAAAATCGTTGAGCAGGCTAATCAACACCAGGCTTGCCGCAAGTCCATTGAGCGCGCAGTAGCGTAAAGAATTGCCATCAATTTTTCCAAACTGAAGCGCACCGTAACTGAAAACATAAAAGCCAACACCCAGTAACCCTATGATGTCGTAAATGTGGTTGCCGATGGATTTTTGCAGGCCCATGTCTTTTCCCTCCTCACTGCTACTTGATTTACCTTCCAAATAAATCCGCTACCAATCCTGAATTAGTCATAGGCTTCAGAAATTTCCGGGTGTCGATGACTCACCGGCCTGATCAGGGTTACCACGCCCATTCCGGCTATTGCTCCGGCGACAACTGCCAATAGCCAC
>CALHCI010000015.1 GCA_937931165.1 uncultured Granulosicoccaceae bacterium | reverse complement strand
GTGCTCCCGATGCTGCGGAGCACTATCGGCAGGTACATTCCTGCATCGTTGTTTATCTTGCCTGTTATCGAAAATACGAATCAGGCACAATGCCGGTGTCCCCTTGTGAAATACCACACGAGATCGCGAGGAAATACTAATGGCAGATTCACTCATGCAGGGCTTTCCGGCAGCACCTGAGAATCAGGTATCACTGGCAAACTGGCGCAATGCACCGTGGTCTGAGTGGGCGTTTCATCACGTGCGTGAAATCGTCCCGAGCGCAGACATTCGCAACGATCCCGACAATCGCTGGCAGCTCGACGAAGCACTCGTCAACCTCGGTGGTGTCAACATCGATCTTGACGCCAGTGGCGTAATGTCGATTGCGGGTTTTATGCATGACATGCACATCGACGGATTGCTGGTGCTACATCGGGACAAGATTGTTTTTGAAGAATATCGCAACGGCATGGGCCAGCATGATCAGCATATTCTGTTTTCAGTATCCAAGTCCATCTTAGGCATGGTCTGCGGCGTGCTGGCACATCAGGGCAGTCTCGACACAGAAAAACCGGCCGCACACTACATTCCGGAACTCAAAACCACCGCCTACAAAAACACCACCGTCCAGCAGCTGCTCGACATGCGGGCCGCCGTTTTATTTGAAGAGGATTATCTGGCCACAGAGGGGCCGATTATTGAATACCGCAAAGCAACCGGCTGGAATCCCCTGCCAGAGGGCGAGCAACCGGGTGACCTTCGCAGTTTCTATCAATCACTGACCGAAGTGTCCGGCACAGACGGCGGTGACTTTGCTTATGCTTCGCCAAATACCGACCTACTGGCCTGGGTGATAGAAAGAGCCTGCAACGAGCCCTATGCGAAAGTAGTCAGCGACACGCTGTGGACACCGCTGGGTGCAGATGCCAGTGCGTACATTACTGTCGACAGACTCGGGGCACCACGGGCGGCAGGCGGCATGTGCACAACGCTCAGAGATCTTGCCCGGGTTGGTCGATTGCTTGCCCATGAAGGCTGCCGCGGCGCACAACAGATTCTGCCGCCCGGCTGGACACAAGCCCTGGTAAGCGACGGAGACAAAAGCGCCTGGAACAACGGTAATTTTGCCGATCGTTTTCAAGGCATCCCGTTTAGCTATCGCTACAAATGGTATGTCGCACACCCGCACCCGGCCGACGAATCACAGTGGTATCTGGCACTCGGCATTCACGGACAAAACATCTACGTCGATGCAAAAAACGAATTCGTGATGGTTAAATTCTCTTCAAGCCCGCAACCGCTAAGCGATACCGGGCCAATGCACAGTTTTCTTGCAGCACGTGCAATCAGAGACTATCTGGTGAATCACTTTTAAAGTATGACAACAATCAAAACACCCTTTGCTGAATACTCCTGCCACGTTAAGGAAGACTGGATCGATTACAACGGCCATATGAACGTGGGCTACTATCTGATCGCTTTTGATCAGGCGGTAGTACCGTTTTTTAATTGGCTGGGTTTGAATGAAGAATTCAGACAAGCCAATAACAGTTCAACGTTCGCACTGGAAGCTCACATGAACTTTATTCGTGAGTTGTCGGCAGGCGAAGAAATCCGCTTTGAAACACGACTGATTGATCATGATCACAAGCGATTTCATTTTTACCAGGAAATGTACCATGTAGAACAAAACTACCTGGCTGCAACGCATGAATCGCTCGGCACTTATGTGGATATGTCCGTCCGGAAAACCGCTGCAATGCCCGCCGTGTTAACAGACAGGCTGGCACAAGTACTCGAAGCACATAACACATTAGATAAACCGTGGCAGGTAGGCCACAAGATTGCGATCAGGCGTTAGCCGAACGTCTTAGACCTAACATAGAAGCAATACCGATTACCGGTCCTATAGCAAGTAGCGCCATCACTAACGGCCAACCGAACCTTGTTGCTAATACCGGTGTTACCTGCACTGTAATCACGGTAAGCGCAAAACCCAGTGCGGTCTGAAACGTCAGCAATGACCCTACTTCCTCAGGCCGTGCAAAGTCCGCCACCAGCGCTGAAAACTGTGCCGAGTCCGGAATCACGCTAAACCCCCACACCAGTGCAATGGCTATGGTCACTGCTACACTGCCGCCAAAGGTCAGGGCAAACAGTACCGCACTACTGCCACTGATGACCAACGCAAGAATGGTCAGTTCGGCACGGCCTATTCTATCTGCAAGCCAGCCCGCCAGCGCGCTACTCAACGCACCAATACCCACTACACCAAACGCAACAGCTTTGGCAAGCTGGCTTGCCTCTTCGCTGTGAAGCTGAGTGGCAAAGCTCGCGGCCAGCGCCACACCTATCCAGGCCCACATCGCATAAAGCTCCCACATGTGGCCTAGATAACCAATATAGGCACGGCGTACGTTGATGTTTGTCCACGCCGATGCAATAGCCGTGGCTTTGAAACGCGCTGCAGTGGTGTGATAAGGACCATTCTGAATACACAGCGCAAGCAGGGCTGCAAAAAGTGACAACAAAGAAGCTGCGACTACCGTGACACGCCATTGCGCGCCGCCGAGAAACGACAGTAAATGCGGCGCGGCAGAACCTAAGGTCAGACCACCAACCAGTAACCCGACCAGTAAACCCCGATCCCGTTGCCCCCAGCCGACTGCGATTTTCATTCCGACCGGGTAGACGCCAGCCATAAATGCACCGGTCAGTCCGCGCAGCGCGATGGCCAGGACACCGCCAACGGGTACGACAAGCAATAACAAATTGCACAACGCCGCCAGTGCTGCACTAATCGCAAACACGACCCTGGGTTGGAACCGATCTGCGATACCGGTAACCGCAGAAATCAGTGCACCCAACACAAAACCCGCAGCCACTGCTGACGACATGGCCGCCTGAGCCGCTGATGAAATCGGCACTTCCCGCGCCATATCACCCAATATGGCTGCAGACACAAACCAGAGTGTCATCGCGGCAATTTCTGCGACGATCAGAATACCAATGTTGCGCCATTTCGCGTTCAACGGTGCCCTCACAATGCTGATGCGGTAGTATGATCAGCTGAGTATGACCGCAATCTGTTTCTACAATTCAATTTATTGACTTTAATCTGTTGAAACTCACCAGGGGCTGACACCACTTATGTTTTTTCTGGTTATCATTCTTTCTTTTGGTGCTTCTGCACTGGTCAGGCAGTGGATGACACGCACCTATGCCAAGTGGAGCAAAGTACCAAACCGCGCAGGCGTAAACGGACACACCGTCGCCCGGCGCATTCTAGACACTAACGACTTACACAATGTAAAGCTCGAAGTTTCCAAAGGGATGCTTACCGATCACTACGTGCCAAGCCAAAAGCTCATGCGACTCTCGCAGGAAATAAACGACGCACCCAGCGTTGCCTCTATTGCCGTGGCGGCACACGAGTGCGGACATGCATTACAGGACAAAGAAGGCTACGGCCCACTGAAACTGAAAGCGGTAATGATGCCATTGGCCGCTGTTGGCAATCAGTTTGGCCTGTTGCTTACGTTGGGTTCAGCCATGTTTGGCAGTCCGTTTCTGATGAACACCGGGCTACTGATGATGCTGCTTGGGATGCTGATGCCGCTGTTAACACTACCTATAGAATTCGACGCAAGTAAGCGCGCACTTGAAGTATTAACCGAAATGAATCTGGTCGACCAACAAGAGTACGAAGGTGCCAGAAGCATGCTGCGTGCAGCCGCACTCACGTATGTTGCGGGCGCCGCTTCCTCGGCAGCCATTGTTGCGCTCATTATGTTCAGATTCTTTAAACGCTAATTTTTTTGACAAACAATGCAAGCTGAATCACAGATGAATACCGTACTAAATAACCATTGAAATCTGCCGACCCGGTCAACATTTTTATGTAAAGCCGGCGCTGTGATGAAATTGCGATAAATTCTTTATAAATACGGGCAACCGTTATGAGCTACCGCTGTCAGATTCACTACTTAAACCGTACCCTGGAATGATTATGCTCAAGAAATCTGCTCAAGTACTGCTTTTTAGTCTGGCGCTATTCGGCGCATCACACGGTCCTGCGCAGGAAACCGAAACTGCCATTTTTGCCGGAGGTTGTTTCTGGTGCGTTGAATCAGACTTCGACACGGTAAAAGGCGTTATTTCCACCACGTCAGGCTATACCGGCGGAAACACCGAATCACCAACCTACAAGAATCATCACCAGGGACGGCATCGCGAAGCGGTTGAGATTGTCTTCGACCCGTCAGTGGTTAGCTACGAGCAGTTGGTCGAAACCTTCTGGCGCAGCGTCAATCCGACCGACGACGGCGGGCAGTTCTGCGATCGCGGCCACAGCTACACTACCGCTATTTACGCCACCAGCGACGAACAAACCGAGATTGCCCAGGCGTCAAAATCAGCCATTGTCGAATCAGGCACCCTTAAAGAACCGGTCGTCACTCCGATAGAACCGGCGGTAGAATTCTGGCCGGCGGAATCCTACCATCAGGACTACTATCAGAAAAATCCACTGCGCTATAAGTTCTACCGCAACTCCTGCGGCAGAGACAAGCAAGTAAAAAAAGTATGGGGTGATCAGGCGCACGCTGGCCTTGGTAAGCACTAAATAATTCTGATCTCAACAACCCGCACTGGCGGGCCACGGGCACGAGCAGAAACTTACCAGACGATGGCACAGATACAGAGGAGCCTGTATTCTGTGCCTTCGACTCTGCAGGTAGTTTGTCATGGCCCAACTCAACCCGGAAATACTCGCGGCACTTAAAGCCATTGAAGATGCGGCAATTCCTCCGCTGCACACATTATCTGCGGTGGAAGCACGAGAGGCCTTTCTGGCTTTGCGCGCTAAAGTCGGTAACCCCACTGAAGTACACTCGGTTACTGACAGCACCATACCCACCAGTGACTATGATGTACCGGTTCGACTCTATCGCCCTAATGAACAAAACAACTTACCTGCACTAATCTGGTTACATGGCGGCGGCTGGGTACTGGGGGATCTCGACAGCGCTGATCTGGTTTGTCGTGATCTGTGCCATTACTCAGGCTTTGTGGTTATCTCTGTCGACTATCGACTGGCGCCAGAAGCGATTTTCCCTGCGGCTTTTGACGATACATTCGGCGTGACGCGCTGGGTACATGAAAACGCAGACAGCCTCGATATTGATCAATCCAAACTTGTTATTGGTGGTGACAGTGCCGGTGGCAATCTCGCCGCAGCTGCAGCAATAGCCGCAAGAGACCAGGATATTCCACTTGCTGCACAGCTACTGGTCTATCCGGTAGTTGACGCAGATTTAAACAACTCAAGCTACCAGGATAACGCCGATGGATATTTTCTGACAAAACCCATGATGGCGTGGTTCTGGGATCAATACGTACCGGACAAAACTCAACGAAAAGATATTCGGGTCACACCGATTAATGCAGACTTACAAGGGTTGCCACCAGCGATTGTATTAACCGTTGAACACGATCCACTCAGAGACGAAGGCATTGCATACGGCAACGCACTTACCAGGCAAGGTGTAAGCGTCCATCCGATCCATGTATCCGATACCATTCACGGTTACTTCGGGATGGATATCGAATGCGGTAAAAGCGAAAGAATCGACACTGCAAATTTATTACGTGATCTGTTGCTGTAACCGGCCCGATGCCCGGTCAGAACAATCTCACATCTCAATAAATTGCACCGCAGTTACTCACCGACAACCAGCGCCAGGTTCTGCGTTCGCTTTATCTTTCCAATAACCACATTGGATTCAATGCTGCCTACCACACTGTTGTCTGCCAGAAACTGCCTCAGATACTTGTGATAGTCCTTCATCGACGGCAGGTGTATTAGCAGAAAATAATCATATTGACCGGTCACGAGATCGCAGGATTGTATCTCGGGTGTGTTCTGTACAATGCGTTCAAACTGCTCAATTTCTGACCGGCTCCGGGTCTGTAACTTCACCAGCACATGAATGCGGATTTCCATGCCGGCACGCTCCGGGTCTATTTCGGCACGGTAGGCGGCAATGGTTTTCTGCTCTTCCAGCCGTCTGATTCTTCGCCGGGTTGCCGTTGCGCTCAACTGAATACGCTCTGCCACAGTCTCGACGCTGGCGCGTCCGTCATCGACCAGACACTCGATAATTCTGATATCGATCGCATCCAGATTCATAGATGATTTCCTCTAATATCTACCAGTTTTATAGCCAAATATAACCTGTCTTGGTATCTCAGGCTAAATATAATCACTATAGCGGCACTTCTTGTTCGGTCGAAATTCGCTCCGAAAATGATGCCGTATAAAAATAACGAGGAGGAAAAATGGCTATCAGACCCGATGAGACCTTTCACGCGACCGCACAACTGGCCATGCAGGCGCCAGTAGAAAAGTACGGCTTTACCGTCATGCTCAGCCCGGATGGTGCGCAATCAGATGGCATCGCCGTCGTCGATCTCGACGAATCATCATCCACCTACGGGCAAATTGTTCATCAGGTGATTGTGCCGAACAAAGGCGACGAATTTCATCACTTCGGGTGGAATGCCTGCTCATCTTCACTCTCACCGCTCACCGGTCATGCGTTTCTGGAAAGACGCTATCTCATTGTGCCTGGCATCCGTTCTTCACGAATCTACATTATCGATGTTAAAGAGCCGTTGAAGGCAAAGATCCATAAAACCATAGAGCCTGAAGAGCTGTTTGCAAAAACCGGATACTCACGCCCGCACACCATTCATTGCGGCCCTGAGGGTATTTATGTTTCCACGCTCGGCGGTGGCGGCGAAGATGGTACCGATGGCCCTCCCGGCATTTTTATTATGGACTGCGAAACTTTCGAGATCATTGGACGCTACGAGATGGATCGCGGGCCGCAGGACAAACACTATGACTTCTGGTGGAATCTGCCACAGGATTACATGGTCAGTTCCGAGTGGGGGTTACCCCCTCAATTTGAAAACGGCATTGTTGCAGAAGATTTGCTTAGCAATAAGTACGGTCACTCTATTCACTTCTGGGACTTGCGCAAGCGCAAAAACGTACAAACCATAGACCTCGGTGAAAACCATCAGATGGCACTTGAAATACGCCCGGCACACGACCCGAAAAAGTCGTACGGGTTTTGCGGTGTTGTCGTCGATACCACCAACCTTCAGGGCGCAATCTTCACCTGGTGGCGCGATGATGACGGTAAGTGGCAGGCTAAAAAAACCATCACTATTGATCCACAACCCGCAGACCCGGATGACTTGCCGGAACTGCTAAAAGGCTTTTCCGCGGTGCCACCACTGGTTACCGATATCGACCTGAGCCTCGACGACAAGTTTCTCTACGTCGCTTGCTGGGGTACTGGAGAAATGCATCAATACGATGTATCCGATCCGATGAACCCGGTGCTTGCCGGCAAGGTAGAACTGGGCGGAATAGTCAAAGACACCAAACATCCCAACGGCGAAGACTTCGCCTTCGGACCACAAATGGTTGAAGTCAGTCGTGACGGTTCACGTGTGTACTGGACAAATTCGTTGTATTCCACCTGGGATGATCAGTTTTACCCTGACGACGAGGGCGGTCAGATGGTCATGGCCCGCGCCAATGAATCCGGTGGCCTGGAACTCGATAAGCACTTTTATATCGATTTTCCGAAAGGCTACCGAAGCCATCAGATTCGTCTTGAAGGTGGTGATTGTTCCACCGACAGCTTTTGCTATCCGAATGTATAGGATTGTTTGAGACAACCAGACGGCTCATCGGTCCTGTTCTATTCAACGGGTTTTTAAAAACGATGAATAGCGCAGGACCAGTCACTGACTGAGTCTATGGAATCAATATCATCTCTGTGGTGGGCCGTGATCGGGTCTGGAATCTACCACGGCATTAACCCGGGTATGGGCTGGCCGTTAGCTGTGTCTGCAGCGCTGATGAACAATAAGCGCAGCAGTTTGTTTACAGCACTTGGTATGCTGGCATTTGGCCACCTGTTGGCCATGTTATCAATACTGTTGCCATTCTCATTAATGACCGCACTGGCGAAGCACGAGCGGGAATTACGCATTGGTGCCGGTGTGCTGGTCATACTGATGGGTATTTATTTGCTGATCAATCGCAAGCACCCGAGATTCCTGTCACGAGTACATCCGGCCAGGCTGGCACTGTGGTCTTTTCTTGCGGCCATGGCACACGGTGCAGGGTTAATGCTTGTACCTATATATCTGGGCATCTGTGCAACCGCAGACAGTGGTCATCTCGCCGCACAGTCAATTATCAGTGGCAACGTTTTTAACGCTATTACCGTTGGCATCACACACACGCTGGCCATGATTTTTTCAGGCGGTGTTATTGCGCTTGTTACTTACTACTGGCTGGGCCTTCGGTTTGTCTCAAAGACCTGGTTCAATCTGGATATTGTCTGGGCTATAAGCCTGGTTATTGTCGGTGTCACCGCTATCTTCACCAGCATGTAAACAGATGTTATCGATTTTCGAATCAGGCTGAACATTTACCTTGATACTGAGAAACGTTTCTATAACACTAACTGACATTCGGTCCACGCACCACCGGCAGCATTAGATTCAACTGCAGCTTCTACAAAACTCACTCCTCTCGCACCATCTAACACATCGGGTAGCTGAATCCAGTTATCAGGTAATTGAAGGTTATCGCGATGTGCCGCTACTGCCATCGCAAATTCAGTATAGAGATTACCCCATGCTTCAATAATCCCTTCAGGAAAACCACGGCCTGATCTCACCAATCGTTCAACATTCGCACTAACACCATGACCGTGACCCCGGGTGATAAGACTGTCCGGCTCTCCGTACCTCGACAACTTGAGCGTCTCTGCATTTTCGAGATCCCACTCAACCCCGCCCTGGCTGCCAAACACCCTTACCCGCAATCCACCCCGATTACCCGGAGCAAGACGTGTAGCGATCAGCGTACCCGGGATTTGGTTGTTATATCGGGTCATCATCATGACCGTATCTTCCAGCGGCTTGGGGCTGCCACACACATGCATTTCTGCTCTAACACGGGTAAGCACACAGCCGGAAACAAAGCTCGCCAGATGTGCCGCATGGGTACCAATATCACCGGTACAGCTCGTCGCACCGCTTTTGGCAGGGTCAAGACGCCACTTCACATGATCTGCAGAGCCAACTTCCGGTGGTGTCATCCAATCTTGTAGAAACTCTACGTGTATCTGGTTTACTTCACCAATACATCCTTGACTGACCAGCTCACGCGCTTGTCGCACCATCGGAAAGCACGACATCACGTAACTCACACCGAATACTTCATTGTGAA
>CALHCI010000014.1 GCA_937931165.1 uncultured Granulosicoccaceae bacterium | reverse complement strand
GCGGCGATCAGCCCGAAAAAAAACAACAGAATGCTACCGTGAATCAGTATATTAAGCGTTAGTACCAGTGCCGGTCTTTCGTACTGGTTGTGGTATTTGAATCGTCGAACCCTGGACTTGAGATTGTCGAATATCATGATCTGCTTCCTGCGTATCTCTGACCCTTATCTACCCTAGACCTGCATGTCGCCATTAGCAAGCTGTCACAGGAAGATAATTAATTGTTTGAGCAGTAGTTTTGTAAAAATTTCGTTATCATTGACCCGTTCACAGTCAGCACGCCTTCCATGAAGTTGTATGTCGCCGAAAAGCCAAGCCTTGGCCGCGCAATTGCCGAAGTACTGCCCGGTCCCTTGCAGCGCAGGGACGGCTTTATCGTGGCTGCCAATGGTGATCACATTAGCTGGTGTATCGGGCATTTGCTGGAGCAGGCCGAGCCACACTTGTACAACGCCGAATATAAATCGTGGCGGATGCAGCATTTACCAATAGTGCCGGAACAATGGAAACTCACGCCGAAAAAACAAACTAAACAACAATTATCGGTGTTGCGAAAACTTGTTGCTGACGCAAAAGTTCTGGTTCATGCCGGTGACCCTGATCGTGAAGGACAGTTGTTGGTTGATCAGCTGTTTGCGTACTTAAAAGTCAGTAAAACACGGCGAGTCGCCATAGAGCGTGTACTGATCAATGATATGAACCCCGCTGCTGTGCAACGTGCTCTGCAGGATGCCCGCAGGAACACCGAGTTTGCTGCGTTGTCTTCGTCAGCACTGGCGCGTGCGCGTGCCGACTGGTTATACGGACTGAACATGACACGGGCGTACACGATCCAGGGGCGCAAGGTCGGCTACGACGGGGTGTTGTCGGTAGGGCGCGTGCAAACTCCTGTGCTAGGCCTGGTTGTCAGGCGCTGTGAGGAAATTGATCATTTTGTGTCCAAGCCTTTTTACGAAGTGATAGCGCATTTGCAAACAGAGAAAGGGGAGCTTTTTACCGCCATATGGCAACCATCCGAGGCGTGTGAACCCTATATGGATGACAACGGGCGGGTGCTGGTTAAAGGGCTTGCAGAGAATGTGGTAAAACGCATTGCAGATAAACCCGCGACGGTAACCAGGCTCGACAAGAAAAACAAAAAACAGCGTCAGCCACTGCCGTACAGCTTGTCTGCGTTACAGATAGATGCGTCACGCCGTTACAATCTGAGTGCACAGGATACGTTGTCTGTTTGTCAGTCACTGTATGAAAAGTACAAGCTTATTACCTATCCAAGATCTGATTGCCGGTATTTGCCACGTGAACAATACAAGCAGGCGGGTGCGGTGCTCGATGCGATTAAAACCAATGAAAGCACGCTGCAGGGTGGTGTTGAAGGCGCTGACAGATCCATTAAGTCTGCCGCGTGGGACGATAAAAAAGTAGGTGCTCACCACGCAATTATCCCGACATTACGCAAGCTCAACAGCAACTCCTTATCAACTCGCGAGCAACAGGTTTACGGTCTTGTTGCCAGGCAGTATCTGGTGCAGTTTTATCCGCAACACGAATATATAGACACTCGCGCAGAGATTGAAATTGAGAAAGGGCTTTTTGTTGCGAGTAGCAAGCAGGTGACGGTTGTTGGCTGGAAAACATTGTATGAAGTGGCAAAAGACAAGGCAGACAAGGCAGACAAGGGTGAAACTGCAGCTAATAAACTGCCGGCCCTGAAAAAAGGTCAGTCGCTGCATTGTAATAAGGGTGAGCTTGTTGAGAAAAACACCACACCGCCTCCCTACTTTACCGATGCCACTTTGTTAGCTGCAATGACAGGCATTGCGCGTTATGTAAAAGACGCAGATATTCGTAAAATACTGAAAGAGACAGATGGCCTGGGGACAGAAGCGACCCGTGCAGGGATAATAGAGTTATTGTTCCGTCGGGGTTTTCTCGAACGTAAAGGTAAGCAGATACACGCCACAGCTGCCGGTACCGGCCTTATAAAAGCGCTTCCAGATCAGGCGACCCTGCCGGATATGACGGCGCAGTGGGAGTCCGTGCTCGAAAAAATCAGCCAGCGTGAAACTGCCTTTGGTGATTTTATGCAGCCTCTTGAAGTACAGTTGCGAACACTGATTACACAGAGTGAGGCAACCGGCTTGTCGTCGCTTAAAGGGGTTAAAGCAGTAAGAGGAAAAGTCTTTAAGAAAAAGGCGTTTTCAAAAAAGAAAAGATCCGGCAAGAAAAAAGTCACAAAGAAAAAAGTGACTAAACAAAAGAAAAACCAGCGCTAACCGGAATATCTGCCAAGTGCACTGGTAGGTTCTTTTAACAACAACGATAGACTGCTTCGGGAAAGCGTTATTTATGTCTACAATAAAATCGATTGATGCAAGACTCTATCGTGTACCGCTTGCCGAAACTCTGCATGACGCAAAGCATGGCGCGCACACTCATTTTGAGTTAATTACCGTTACTATTGCGGTTAAGGATGGCACCACCGGTTGTGGCTATACCTACACGGGTGGTAAAGGGGGTGCCGCTGTGCTGGCAATGATTGAACATGATCTGGCACCGATGCTTTTGGGAAAAGACAGTGTGGATATTGCGGCACGCTATGATGAAATGTTGTGGCATATCCACTATGTGGGGCGTGGTGGTATCGCTTCTTTTGCGATCTCTGCCTGTGATATAGCCCTGTGGGATGTGCGTGGAAAAACACAGCAACAACCGTTGTGGAAAATGGCGGGCGGTGAGTCGCAACAGTGCAAGGCATACTGTGGCGGTATTGATCTGAACTTCTCTTTGGATAAACTCCTTGGCAGTATTGAAGGGTATTTAGCCAGGGGTTTTAACGCGGTAAAAATAAAGGTGGGGCAGCCTGCGCTTGAAGAAGATATCGAAAGAGTCAGGGAAGTGAGAAAGCTAATCGGAAATGATATTACGTTGATGGTAGATGCCAATTATTCACTGCAGTTGCCCGAGGCAATCAAGGCGGCAACTGCTTTTTCACAATTCGATATCTATTGGTTTGAAGAGCCGATTATTCCGGATAATTATCAGGGTTACGCAGAGATTGGCCAGGCCACTGGTGTGCCGTTGGCGATGGGAGAGAATTTACACACGATTCACGAATTCGAATATGCATTTGAGCAATCCGGTTTATCGTTTATTCAACCCGATGCGTCTAATTGCGGGGGGGTATCCGGTTGGCTGGCCGTGGCAGAGCAGGCCGAACAACACGGAATTCCGGTGTGCAGTCATGGGATGCAGGAGTTGCATGTCAGTCTGGTGTCTGCAAGAGCGTCACACACCACTGCGTCAGCAGGGTGGCTGGAAGTGCATTCTTTTCCGATAGACCAATACACCATGCGACCACTGCACGTTGAAAGTCATTTAGCGCTCGCACCCGATACAGCAGGCACTGGTGTAGAGTTCGACTGGAAAAAGCTTGAAGCGTATCGTGCGTCCGGTGTGATCATTAATCAGAAATCGAAATAGCTGGCCATTGACAGACTACGTACAGCCCTAATAACAGGATAAATCATGCAAAACATCGGCGTTATTGGTATTGGAAACATGGGATCAGGACTTGCCAAAAACCTGATCAAAAACGGTTATCAGGTGCATGGTCATGATCTGTTGCCAGAGCGGATGACTGAATTTGAACAGTTGGGCGGTGTACCTGAAGCCAACGCCGCCGGAGTGGCCAGGCATTGTGATGCGGTGTTTGTCATGGTGATGAACGGAGATCAGGCTAAGGCGGTAATTTTTGGCGATGGTGGTGAGGATGCCGGTGTCGTCTCCGGTTTACAGTCCGGGGCGGCTATCATTCTGACCGCAACTATTCACGCGATCGAAGCGGTAGAGATATCCGAAGCTTTGCAGGGTACTGGCATTTCCCTGATTGACACACCAGTGAGTGGCGGGCGTCCGGGAGCACATGGTGGCACACTAACGTTAATGGCATCTGCACCTGATGACGTCATGCAGCAATGGGATCCGGTGTTGAAGGCGGTCAGCGGTACCATTCATCATGTGGGTAAAGAGGCTGGTGTCGGGCAAACGGTCAAGGGGTGTCTGCAATCTTTAATCGGTTCTATCTTCAGTGCCACGTTTGAAGCGTCAGTGCTCGCTGCCAGGGCCGGAGTTGATGCTGACGCGCTGTATAACGTTTTCAGTACTTCTGCTGCGGGCTGTGGAATTACCAATGCGGCGCTTGGGCATGTCATTGACCGGAATTTTCAGGACACCGGCAGCCATATCAGCACCATGTATAAAGATCTTACCATCAGCATGGACCTGGCGCGTAAACACGGAGTGCCGTTGTTTACTGCTGCTACTGCGATGCAGTTGTTTCAGGCAGGCATTACCCGTTATCCGGATGGGGACAATCAGACCGTTGCTAAAATTACCGAGGAGATTGTCGGAGCGCAGCTTACGCGGACCGGTAAAGGATAGTCCGCCATCTGATGCTTTATGGTACGAGGTTGCTACTGCGCTTCTTTTGCCGCAAAGCGTTCGGCGAACATAATCCCGCCAATGACCAGTAGCAGCCCGACAGCGTGGTACAGGCGGAACTGTTCACCGAGGATAACTACGGCCAGCAGCGAACCGAATATCGGTACCAGATTTATAAACAGACCTGCTCGGTTACCGCCAATCAGTTCTACGCCGCGTGCGTAGGATATCTGACTGACAATGGTTGGAAAAATAACCACATAGGCCATGACTATCCAGCCGCGTGCGGATGGCATAGTGAATGGTTGTTGCTGCAGCTCCCACAGCATAAACGGAAAGCTCATGCTTGCTGCGCCAATAGCAACAATAAACAGAAAGCTCAGCCAGTGTACCGGTGGTTTCCAGCGCAATCCGAATGTATAGGCCGCATAGAAAACGCAGGCCAGTAACATAATGGCGTCACCTTTATTGAGGCCCTGGCTAAAGAACACAGAAGGCTGCCCCTCTGTGGCAGTGATCAATACCCCGACACCGCAGGTAATAAGCCCTGCAATTTGCAGCATAGTGACGCGTTGTGACAGCAAAATAAAATTTGCAAACATAATCATCGCAGGCATAGCCGCCTGCTCGATGCTGACATTGACCGCGGTGGTGTAGTTAAGTGACAGGTACATCAGCAGATTAAACAGCGCCATGCCAAGCGCACCAAGCAGAAACAGCGTCAACCAGGATTTTTTTAATACCACACTGTCGTTGCGCAGGTGCTGATACGCAAACGGTAACAAGACGATGGTAGTCAGTAGCCAGCGAATGCAGGTAATGGTGAAGGGCTGCCAGTCTAGTGTGGCAAGCTTGCCCGCAACGGCATTACCGCCCCAGAAAAGCGGGGCGATAATCAGAACGATATAGGCGTTGTTAAATGCCCTGGCAGAGTTCGAGGGCAAGTTCAGTGTTGCCGCAAACTACAAGTTATTCATACTGGTATTGTTGTCAGACGTCATCTGCTTCATCAGTGATTACCTGGCCGGTGGCACGGCGCCACAGGATTGCACCAGACAAACCAATGCCAAGAAAGATGCTGTAGAGAATCAGCCCCAGCCATTGAATAGAGGCTGCATTGCCGGAAGAGACCCAGCCTTCCTGCAGGGACAGGTAGGCGAGTGCCGCGAATAGAATTAACACAATGACTGTGCCCATCATGCCGAGCGCCTTCCATGCAGCAATCAGTAATGCCACGTTAACCAGTACTGTGACGATCCCTGCCAGAATTACCCATGCATCAGATGGATTGGCATGACCGGATATCCAGTGGTAAATCGATTTGCCTGTCGGGTTGTAGGTCGCGAATACAACCACTGCGGCAATGAGAACACGAGTCAGTAAAACGCCGGGTGATGAGTCTTGCAGGGCTTTTATCATGGTGCTACCGGTTAAAAAAGGTGTGGAATGGCGGGAAGCTAACAGAATGCAAAAGCATGTGCGAGGTTTTGCCAAATCTGTAACACGAAATACGTTGGTAGTTTAGTCCAGCATCGAAAATACGCGCAGTTTCGTTAATAAAATCAGTTCGGGTCTGTTGCCTTTGGGGATCAAAAGTTTTTCCCCGCAGGGCAGCAAACAGGGCAGCAAACCAGCGATCCGGGATGATACAATTTTGAGCCCTCTTCGCAAGAGCACCCCCGGTGAGTCAAATCGTTTTAATCAATGTTGCCGGACGGGACAGACCGGGTATCACTTCGAGTCTTTCCGCCATATTGGCCCGGTATCGAGTCACCGTGCTCGATATTGACCAGGCGACCATTCACAACAATCTGTCGTGGGGCATGCTCGTCGACCTGGACGGTACGGCGCTGCCCGCCGAAGCCGACGGGTCCGAGCCGGTGAGCACTGATGCGCTTTTTAAAGAGTTGCTTTTTACCGCGCATGATCTGGATCTTGATATCCGCTTTACGCCGGTAGGAGTAGAGGCCTACCAGAACTGGGTATCCGGCAGTGGTCACGACCGACATATCATTACTCTGCTTACCCGGCAGTTAGGCGCAGACTGTATTGCGAGCGTGACCGAAGTCGTCAGTCGTCTTGACTGGAACATTGAAAGCATTCAGCGCATGTCGCCGCGAATTCAGATTCCATCTACTGATAACCCGTCGTTGATTGCCGTGGAATTCCGTGTCAATCATCGCGATGGCAATATCGACAAACTGCGCTCTGAATGTCTTGCGATTTCGCGAGACATTGAAGCGGATATCGCGATACAGGAAGACAACATCTGGCGACGTACCCGCCGACTGGTGTGCTTCGATATGGATTCGACGCTAATTCAGGGTGAGGTCATAGATCTAATGGCGCGAGAAGCAGGTGTCGGTGACGAGGTCGAGGCAATCACCGCCCGTGCAATGAACGGCGAGATTGATTTTGATACCAGCTTCCGGCAGCGATTGGCATTGTTACGTGGCTTGCCGGTGTCGCGACTGGAATCAATTGATGATCAGTTAGAGATTACCGATGGTGCGGAAAATCTGCTGAAAAATCTGAATAAACTGGGCTACAAGACGGCAATTCTTTCTGGTGGTTTTACCTGGTTTGCACAGCGATTGGCCGCTCGGCTTAATATTGATCATGTGCACGCTAATGAGTTGGATATTGAAGACGGCCTGCTGACCGGGAAGGTTTCAGGTGAAATTATCAACGAAAAAAGCAAAGCGGCTCTGCTTCGTTCAATTGCCGAAAAAGAGGGCATTTGTCTGGAGCAGGTGATTGCTGTCGGTGATGGCGCCAACGACCTGCCCATGCTGAAAAAAGCAGGACTGGGCATCGCGTTTCATGCCAAGCCAAAGGTCAGAGAGCTTGCAGCCAACGCGTTTGGCACGGTTGGTCTTGATGGTATTTTGTATCTGATCGGAATGCGTGAAGCCGAAATCAGCTAGCGCAGGTTTGTAGTGCCGTGGTTTGAACCGGTCTGAGGAATCCAGTGTCTGGTGAGTTTTAAATTGAGTGGTTTGAGCGCTGTCTCAAAGATGGCTGCCGCTGGCCGCTCTACTATTCACGTAGATTGAACGCCACACCAGGCTTGCTCAGCCACGATGCGATAATGCTTACCGAACAACTCCACACTTTTCTGTCAGAAGCCGGTGCGTCGCTGCACCGGATTTTCATGCTGCCGTCGAGCAGGCACTTCTGGTTTTTTATGTTGTGTTATGTACTGATTGCGCTTGCCGTATACCTTAGCGGTGACGGGCGGCGACAGGGTCAGAATTTTTTCAGGTTTCTTTTTCCAAAAAAAATCTATACCCATCCGTCGGTGTGGATGGATATTAAAATCTGGCTGGTTATTATTCTGCTGGTGAAGGTCGGTCTTTTTGCGCTGCTATATCAAGCAAACTATATTGGTTCTGTGTTGCTTGATCGCATGCTGGATAAAGTATGGGTAGTCGAAGCTGCCCATGAAGCACCATCACTGTCAGACCGCTTGATTTATACACTCGTGTTCACTTGCTGCGTTGACTTCGGTTTTTTTCTGATGCATTACCTGCAGCATAAGGTGTCGTGGTTGTGGGCGTTTCATAAGGTGCATCATTCAGCGGCCGTGTTAACGCCGCTCACTGCCAATCGTCACCATCCTGTTGATTATACTGTTCATGCGGCTACCGCCATTGTAATGGGATCGTTTGCTACCGTGCTGTTTACCCGATATCACGGTACTACTATCGATAGCGTTACTTTATTCAGTACCAGTGCGATCCACTTCTTTTACTACATGTCTGCAAACCTGCGGCATTCGCATATATGGTTAAGCTTTGGTGTGGGTAACCGATTGTTCTTCAGTCCGGCAATGCACCAGATTCATCACAGCACCGCACCACAGCATTACGATAAAAATTTCGGCTTTGTTTTTTCGGTGTGGGACTGGCTTTTTCGCTGCCGGTATCTTCCCGCCAAACAGGAAGAAATCACCGTTGGTCTCATAAAGGGTGAGTCGGGTTACCATGGCTTTTGGGATGCAATGTGGCGACCTTTCGTTGAGTGTTTTCACGCTATAAAATCACTGCATCTCTGGCGACGAAAGCGAGCCCTGGAGCACTGAGAGACTGTCTGAAAAGGCACGATCACTCTCTCATTGTTGAGGGTGTCGTCAAAGTCATTCGATAATGTGGAGATGGTTACCAGGATGGGCGATTTAAGCAGGTAGCGCAGGGTGGTATAAGCGCGGAGGCGTATCCACCGGTTTTAGTATCATGGTGGATGCGCCCGGGGCTTATGCCACCCCACATACAGGCAACCCCTGTGGTTTGGCGCTACGCAAAAACGCTACAACAACTTTTACGAAAGCCTCCTTGTGGGGCTGCGGGCCGATTGGAGGGGCAGCGTCTAAGCGCTGGGGAGGGTTCTACGCCGTGGCTCGTACATGTTCCTTGCGCTGTTGCTCCCAAGATAAATTAATCCTTGCAAGTTCAAGCCGTCCTCGCAATCATGTGTGGTTTTCCACAACGGGTGAATTGCAATGGATGTCAAAGGTAAAAAGGCACTGATATTTGGCGGTACTTCGGGCATCGGGCTTGCCACCTCCAGGCAACTGGCGGCACTGGGCGCTGCCGTGATCGCGATTAGCCGCAACCCCGACCGTGCCGGTGAAGTGCCCGATGGTGTGACACTGGCGCAATGTGATGTTCGTGATCGTGAAGCGCTACAGGCGTTGTACAGTGAACATGCACCGTTTGACATACTGATTAGTGCTGCCACCGGTGGTGACAGAGCAATTGGACCGTTCCTGGATATGGAGATGGATGGCTTTCAAGCGTCATTCGATAAAATGTGGGGTTATGCCAATGTGGTTCGATACGGTACCGAGCACCTTGCGGACAACGGCACGATTGTACTGGTTAGTGGCTCACCGGCACGCAAGTGTCGACCCGGGCAGGTCGCTTTGTCATCGGTTGGTGGTGCTGTGGAAGCATTTGTACGTGCCATTGCACCGGAAATCACCCCGCGGCGAATTAATGTGGTATCTCCCGGGCAGATAGACACACCGATGGTGCCACTGCAAGGTGCCGAGCGTGAAGCGCTTTATAAGAAACTCACCGCTAACCAGCTAATACCGCGCGCCGGTCAGGCAGATGAAGTTGCGCAGGGCATTGTGTTTTGTGTGCAGAACGAGTTTGTCACCGGTACCACCGTTGATGTGGATGGTGGCTGGTTACTGTCTTAGGCACGCGCTACAGACAATTTGTGTTCACCAGCAACTGTTGGCGAAAGAAAACGGTTGATGTGGTTTGAGTTAGCGGCATACGGCGGGTAAAAATCCGGCGGTGCGTCCTGCACCGCCGGTGAGCGTAGATACTGCTTCTGCCATCAAAACCTGCTGTCTCAAAGCGTGTGCCTGTGGCTGTCGGCACGGTTTTGACGGTCCCTGGAAAACTTACGGCGAACTATTAAACGTTTTTCCAGCATGGATAATATCGCTGCAATCATACACAAACAATCACCCTAACGGTGTATGCCTTTACAATAAACAGTTGCCTAAAACGATGCACAGGACGAGTAACATTTAAATGTGCATGTGCCCCTATGACCTGTCCATAGTTGAATTGCATCAACTCTGTCAGTGGTTTATTCACTGATCGAGCCGGGTCTGCAGTAGTAATAAATGTTCGATCTATTACTTGGTCATAGATAAGATTTCAATAATACTTTAGTCTAGTTGATACAGTATCCAGTACTTAGTAATGTACTTAGGGGATCGGTAATTGCACGGATGCACACCATTCACCGTGTTGTTGCGTCTTTTCCAGGACGGAAATAAACAGTTGTCTGCAGTAGACTTACAGGAGATACAACACGGTGAATGTTTCTACAGGCTGACGTCCGTCAGCCATCTTCATCGTACGTTCATGTTGTTATTGAAAAGCCTGAATCCCGGTCTGCGCCCGCCCGAGTATCAACGCATGGACGTCGTGCGTACCTTCATAGGTATTTACCGCCTCCAGGTTCATCGCATGTCGAATCACTCCGTATTCATCTGAAACGCCATTGCCGCCGTGCATGTCGCGAGACATGCGAGCAATGTCCAGTGCTTTACCGCAGTTGTTGCGTTTCATCAGAGAAATCAATTCAGCAGGCGCCTGGTGCTCGTCCATCAGTCGCCCGAGACGCAGGCAGCCTTGCAGTCCGAGAGAAATTTCGGTCTGCATGTCGGCGAGTTTCTTCTGAATTAACTGATTGGCGGCCAGCGGTTTGCCAAACTGCTTACGATCAAGGGTGTATTGACGTGCCGCATGCCAGCAGAACTCCGCGGCACCCATAGAGCCCCATGCAATGCCGAAACGCGCGCGGTTAAGGCAACCAAACGGACCCGCCAGTCCCTGCACATTGGGCAGCAGGTTTTCTTCCGGAATTTCTACTTCGTCCATCATGATCATTCCGGTGATCGATGCCCGCAGCGAAAACTTGCCTTCGATTTTCGGTGCATCCAGCCCTTTCATGCCCTTTTCGAGTACAAAACCGCGGATGCGGTTATCGTGCGCATCGGACTTGGCCCAGATAACAAAGACATCGGCGATTGGCGAATTGGTAATCCAGTTTTTTGCACCGGAAATGACATAGCCGCCGTCCACCTTTTTTGCGGTGGTAATCATTGAAGAGGGGTCGGAGCCGTGATCCGGTTCTGTCAGACCGAAACAACCCACATATTCGCCGCTCGCGAGTTTCGGCAGATACCGCTGGTGCTGACTTTCTGAGCCGTAGGCGAAAATCGGGTGCATCACCAGTGACGATTGCACGCTCATCGCTGATCGATAGCCGGAATCCACCCGTTCTACTTCCCGCGCTATCAGTCCATACGAGGTGTAATTTGCGCCAATGCCGCCCACCGATTCTGGCAGCGTTGCGCCCAGCAGCCCCAGTTCGCCCATTTCGTTGAGAATTTCCCGGTCAAAGTTTTCATGCCGGTTGGCTTCCAGAACGCGAGGCATGAGCTTGTCCTGACAGTAGGCTTGCGCCGTGTCGCGGATCATGCGCTCGTCTTCCTCGAGCTGATTTTCCAGAAGAAACGGATCTTCCCAGTTCAGTCGTGCCGGTTTTGCCCGGGCTACTTCCGGCGTGTTGCCGTGTGCGCTGGTATCGTGTGCGAGTGCCATATTGTTTCTCCGTTGGGGAGTCTCGGAAAGTTAAGTGTGCAGACGGTTATAGTAGCGGCAATTCTTGACTGGAAGCCAGAATTCCCGGAAATCAATCTGCTGTGTGCTGTGGTATTGCGGCTAAAATAAATACGTCTGTGGCGCACAGTCCGGTGTCTGTGGCTGTACACCCCTCATAAAGGTTCGGAAAACTAGTGGATCATCGATGATCGAAATGCAATCTGTCAGCAAAACCTACACGACGGGTCGCAACCGGGTCGAGGCACTGAAATCGGTCAGCTTTGTGGTCGACGAGAGAGATTTTGTCGCGATACAGGGGTCTTCGGGTTCAGGTAAATCCACGCTGTTGAACGTGTTGGGGATACTCGACAGCTTCGATGCCGGGACCTATCTGCTCGACGGCACACCAATGACCGATCTAACGCCGACACAGGCAGCGCATTACCGCAATCGTTTTATTGGCTTTGTGTTTCAGTCGTTTAACCTGATTCAGCACAAAACGGCACTGGAGAACGTTGCGTTGCCACTTTACTACCGTGGCATTAACCGAAAGCAGCGTCATAGCGCAGCGCTTGAATATCTTGATCGTATGGGTATGAAAGATCGGGCGGATCATTTGCCGAAAGAGCTGTCTGGTGGTCAGTCGCAACGGGTAGCTATTGCGCGGGCCATGGTGACTCAGCCGGTACTCCTGTTAGCTGATGAGCCGACTGGTGCGCTTGACAGTCAGAACACCGAGCAAATTCTGCAGTTGTTTAATGAAATGAATGGCGAAGGTATGACTGTCGTTGTGGTCACGCATGAGGACGAAGTCGCCGACAGTGCCGGGCGAGTGGTTCAGCTTCACGACGGAGAAATTGTCAGAGACTATCGCAATGCTCCGCACTGAAATGCTACAGGAGGTCACGCAAAGTTTGCGCACCCATAAAGCGCGCACAGCGCTGGCGGTGTTAACCGTTGCGTGGGGCGTATTTATGCTGGTGCTGTTACTCGGTGCAGGGCGTGGTCTGCAAAACGGTGTTGAGCTGGAGTTTAAAGACGATGCGGTAAACAGCATTCGTGTGTATCAGGGCACCACCACACAGCCTTTTAATGGCCACGCGCGCGGACGCAGAATCCGCTTTGATAACACTGCGTATGATGTATTGCGTTCCAGCGTGGATGTGCTCGATAAAAGCTCTGGCAGGTATTACCCCGGTGGTGATTTAATTGCCAGGTTTGGCCGTCAGCAGGGTGGTTTTGATATTCGCGGCGTACACCCGGAGCATGTGTTTTTAGAAAAAACGAAAATAGTATCTGGCAGATTTATTAATCAACAAGACTTAACCCATAAGCGGAAAGTTTGTGTTATCGGTGCGGTGGTGGCCAGTCGGTTGTTTGGTGATCAGCCTCCGGTGGGTGAAAGTATTTTGCTGGGTGATATCGCCTGGCAGGTTGTTGGTGTGTTTACTGATGCCGGCGGTCGTTCAGAAGAAGAACAAATTTACCTGCCAGTCAGTACCAGCCAGTTGTTGTTTGGTGGAGGTGATCGCATCCATCAGATGTTGTATACCGTTGGTGATGCGACTTATCAGCAAAGTAGAGACAGTGTTCAGCAAACTCGAAATCTGCTGGCCGATCTATACCGGTTTTCACCGCAGGATGAACGAGCGGTGCGAATCTACAATAACCTTGATGAATATAAAAAGATCACTGATCTGTTTTTCTGGGTGCGGGTGTTCGTCGCCGTTGTTGGTCTGGGTACTATTATTACCGGTATTCTGGCGGTCAGTAACATCATGATGATCTCTGTCGCTGAGCGCCGAACCGAAATTGGTATTCGCAAAGCCATTGGTGCAACGCCTGCATCTATCACACGTCTGATTGTTTTTGAGTCTCTCATTATTACAGCAATTGCCGGGTACATCGGTCTAATGGCAAGTATCGGATTGCTGGAGTTGTTAAAAGCGGTAATACCGGAAAATGAATATCTGTATCAGCCGGATGTGAATACAGCGCTGGTGGCTGCAGTGACTTTGTTGATTGTGGTTGCAGGTACGTTGTCCGGTTATTTACCAGCGCGTCGTGCTGCATCTATTGCCCCGGTCGAGGCGTTAAACGGATGATTATTGATCGCGATCTGTGGTCCGAAGTTCTGCAATTGTTGCGGCGCAACCGTGTGCGAACACTATTAACTGCTTCGGGTATTTTCTGGGGTATATTTGTTCTGATTGTGATGCTCGGCTTCGGTAACGGTATTCAGGACGGTGTCATCAAAAGAATGTCAGGGTATGCGACTAATTCATTGTATATCTGGGGTAATGAAACATCCGAGGCGTACCAGGGGTTAACGCCCGGCCGTCGAATCGTATTAGATAACACTGACACCAATGCGCTGAATACACAGATATCTGAAATCGCACACCTGGCGCCTCGTGTACGGCTGGCACGTTACCGCGGCCGCAATGATATTACGCATGGCTCCAAAGTCACCGACGCGGAAGTCACCGGTGATTTACCAGCTTATCAACACATATTGCCGATGGCCATTGAAGAAGGTCGTTTCTTGAATCCCAATGATATCGCTGAAAAACGCAAAGTAGCCGTTATTGGTGAGCGGATTCACAGGGATCTGTTTGGTAGTGACGGAGATGCAATAGGACGGGACATACAAATTCGCGGTGTGAGTTTTACTGTGATCGGGCTTTTTAAACCGCAACGCTATGGGAACAATCGTGAGCGCATGGAAAGCATGGTATTTCTGCCTATCAGCACGTTTCAACAGGTGTTTAATTATGGGCAGGCAATTTCGTTTTATGCGGTCGTGCCAGTCAGTGGCACATCGAGTGAAGTGCTGCGCGACAAAATGGTGAGTCTACTCAAAACACGTCACCGCGTGGCACCGCATGATGATCGCGCGCTTGGTGACTGGAATTCAGAGCTTGAGTTTTTACGCATTACTAATCTGTTTGTGGGCATCAGAGCGTTTATCTGGACTGTTGGTATTGCCACCTTGCTGGCCGGTGTGTTGGGTGTAAGTAACATTATGCTTATTGCTATCCGTGAGCGCCGCCGCGAATTTGGTATTCGCAAATCTATTGGTGCAACACCGTCTTCAGTAATTCGCATGGTGTTATTCGAAACTGCCACTCTGGTGGGCGCAGCCGGGACTGTCGGTTTGCTTTGTGGCTTGATGGCACTTGCTGTTATTGATCTATTTACCCGCCACCTGACTCAAAACGCCGAGGCCGATGTGCTGTTTAGTGCGCCAAGAATAGATTTGCATGTTGTTGCTGCGGCCTTTGCGGCATTGTTGCTGGCGGCTTTGCTCGCCACGCTGTTACCTGCAAGCCACGCAATGAAAATAGACCCGATTGATGCACTGAGGGCCGAGTAACAATGCAAAGTGTCGCATCGGTCAGTTCAGTCAGACCCGGTAACCGGAATTTTTAGAGATGTTTAGAAAGATAATAAAATTACTATTGGTGTTGTTGTTGATTGCGGCTGTAGCGGCCAGTGCGTGGTTTCTCATTAAACGTAATGAGCCCGCGCCGGAAAGGGTTGTCACTGAAACCAGTGCTCGCGGTAATATTGTGTTGAAGGCGCTGGCTACCGGTGCTATTCAGCCCAGAAAAGAGATCACCATAAAATCGCGTGTATCGGGTGTGGTTGAAAAGCTCCACATCAGCGCCGGAGAGCTGGTTGAAGCCGGCGCGCTGTTGGCAAAGATCACTGTGGTACCGGATGCGGTAACGCTTAACTCCGCACAGGCGCGATATGAAACCGCGAAGATCAGCGCAAATAATGCCCGGCTCGAACTCAATCGACGACAGACGCTCTACAAACAGAATCTGATCTCAAAAGATGAGTTCGACAAATATGCATTTGACTATGATATCAAGCGCGAGGAAGAGACAGGCGCGCGGAGCAACCTTGAACTGATTCGCGATGGCAGCAACGGGCAGGGCGGGGGTGTCTCAAATGAAATCCGATCGACGGTGGATGGCACCGTGCTCGACGTTCCGGTCAAAGAAGGCGAGTCGGTAACGGAGACCAACAACTTTAACGAAGGTACTACCATTGCGTCGATTGCTGATATGACGGATATGGTGTTTACCGGTGTTGTCGATGAATCGGAGGTTGGCCGTATTAGTGAAGGAATGGCAGTTAATCTGACCATTGGTGCCATTGAAAACCAGGTGTTCCCCGGGACACTGGAATTCATATCTCCGAAGGGGGCGCAAACAGATGGCACCGTCAAGTTTGAAATCCGCGTAGCACTGGGGCAGGTCGGGTCTGAAACGATACGGGCGGGCTACAGCGCCAATGCTGAAATCGTTCTTGACAGCCGAAGTGATGTTGTCATCCTAAATGAGCGAGCGTTGCTCTTTGAGGAGGAAAACGTATACGTGCTGGTGCACGAGGGCGACAATCAATTCTCCAGGGTTGCGGTAAAAACCGGATTGTCAGACGGGATAAATATCGAGATTATTGATGGTGTCGGGGATGGCATCACGGTCAAAGTGCCTTGAGTTATGCTCCGTCTGTGACAAGGTCATAGCGCAGCGATTTTACGGCGATTCAAAATGCGCTCAGTGATTTGCAATCGTATGCAAACTATGTTTTCCTGTCGTCTGAGAGCGGAGTAGCGGGCTGAACTTATGGTCACGCTGCCCACTAAAAAACGCGCTGGTGTTTACTGCTGCACGGCAGGTTTTACTGATTTCATCATCTGCAGGTTAAAACCAGTCGAACCTACAGATAAATTAACTGGAGAGACATAAAGCTATGTTTAAAAAACTGTTGACTGCTGCTGCGATCTCGCTCGCAGGTACTACGGTCCATGCGGCATGCGGAATCGAAAAAGGTAACGTAAATATTCTTGGTAACGAGTTTCCAGCTATCCAGACTATCGGAGCAGGCGCAGAAGCCTGCGCAGGGGATGGCGTTACTGTTAAAACCAACCTCACTAAAGAGCACAAAAACATTCAGGTGCCGAGTCTTACCAGTGATCCTGCCGAGTATACGGTAGCGATTGTTGCCAACTCTTCTATTGTGCCGCTGATGAACGATGACCTGATTCAGCCACTCGATGATCTCATCGCAAAACACGGCGGTAATTTCAACGACAACCAGAAAATCACCATTGGCGGAAAAGTCATGGCGATCGGCTTTATGGCTAACGCACAGCATATTGTTTACCGCAAAGATCTGCTGGAGCAGGCTGGTGTCGAAGCGCCGAACACCTATGAAGAAGTGATCGAGGTTGCCAAGGCTGTAAAAGATAAAGGTCTGGTCAAGTACCCGTTTGGTGCTGCCTATGCCGCTGGCTGGGGTCTGGCGCAGGAATTCAACAACATGTTTATCGGACACGGGGGCGAATTTTTCAAAGACGGAGCAATGCCTAACGTGAACAACGAAACCGGTGTGGCAACACTCGAGATGATGAAGTCGCTGACTGACTACATGAACCCGGACTTCTTAACGCTTAACAACAACGAAATCAATGCA
Organism: uncultured Granulosicoccaceae bacterium; assembly: GCA_937931165.1. Classification (GTDB taxonomy): domain Bacteria; phylum Pseudomonadota; class Gammaproteobacteria; order Granulosicoccales; family Granulosicoccaceae. Next base: position 30,431 of record CALHCI010000014.1, on the reverse strand, counting down.
GAGTGGAAAGCGGGTAACGTTGCCATTATGCAGATGTGGGGCTCACGTGCCGGTCCACTGTTGGCTGGTGAAGACACTGCACCGGGTGTCGCTGAGAACACCGTACTGTCACATCCTGTGACTGTGGGTGGTGGTTCTATGCCTGCGACCACATTGTGGTGGGACGGATTCACTATCGCTAAAAATATCTCTGACGAAGACGCCGAGGCATCTTATCTTGCCATGGTTAACGCCATTGACCCGAGCATCATGAATGAAGAGGTCGCCACTCAGGCGGTCTGGATGATCGATGGCTATGAGCCTACTCCTGCATCTGCCGGTGTGTTTGCCACTATCGAAGCAGGTGCAACGCCTTATCCAATGATCCCGTTTGCCTCCCTGTTGCACACAGCACTCGGTGCTGAACTGCCAGACTTTTTCTCTGGCAAAGAGTCTGCCGAGCAAACATTGGCTGATGTTGAGGCTGCATACATCACTGCGGCAAAGGAAAAAGGGTTTATCACCGAATAAGCGCCCTACGCGCTGTCGTAAAAAGCGCGATTACTACTACCCTCCCGCTTGCGGGAGGGTGGGCGTCTAATCGCCGGGGAGGTTGTTCGCCACGGCTGGTACTTCTTACGAGCTGTTCACCAAGATTATCCAGCGCCTCGCTTGTCTGCGCCTTAACTCGTGCCTATCTAACCGACAAGGCCCAATCGACTAGGAAAGTGCAGTGAAACACCGAACGTTTTTCTGGTTTTTTCTGCCAACAGCATTGGCAATGCTGTTGTTTATATTTCTGCCAATCATCTCTGTTGTCACGCAGTCGCTCTTTATCGACCATGAACAGGTGTTTGTGGAGGTGGAGAATTGCAATTTCTTTGGTTGTAACACCGTTTCAGTGGTTGATACTGAAGCAACAGAACAATTACGTGCCGAGCAACCGCTAGGTCGATTTGTCGGGTTGGGTAATTACATCAACAGAAGCCACCTGGCTTTTTCTGAAGTTGGTGAAGCGTGGGACAAGTCAGACAGTGTCGGCGGGTTTTTCAACAATATTTTTAACCTTCCGCTTTACCGTGCATTGATTTTTACACTGGTGTTTACGTTTACCGTAACACCATTGCTGATCATTCTGGGTTTTTGCATAGCGATTGGGGTGAACAGTCTTAACCAGAAAATCAAAGGCTTCGTGATATTTTTCTCGCTGCTGCCAATGATTGTAACGCCACTGGTAGGCTCACTCATATTATTCTGGATGATTGATTCACGAGGTATTATCGGCAGTTCATTGCAAGTGCTGTTTGATGACCCGGACTTGTCGTTGAAGGCGTCTGCCACTCTCACCTGGGTCACCTTGATTGTCTATGGTGTATGGCACGCGGCACCCTTTGCGTTTGTCGTTTTTTATGCAGGCTTACAAACCGTCCCCCAGGACACACTGGAGTCTGCGATGATTGATGGCGCCAGTCGCTGGGAGAGAATCCGCTATGTGGTCATTCCGCACCTGGCACCACTGGTCACTTTTGTAGCACTGATCCAGCTGATGGATAACTTCAGGGTGTTTGAGCCTATTGTGGGTTTCAATGCCAGCGCACATGCAACCTCGCTATCTTCAATGATCTATAGCGATCTCGATGGTGAATCGCGATTGTTATCCTCTGCGGCAACTTCCTCTGTGCTGACTATTATCGGAGTGGTGATTCTGTTGTTTCCGGTATTAATCCGTACGTGGCGAGATTGGGACAGGAAGTACTAACATGAGCTCAACAGTCGTAGAACATAAGAGTTTTCCGGTACGGTTTTTCTCGTACCTGTTTATTTTAATCTGGTTGTTTATCGCGGCATTCCCTTTTGTCTGGACGTTCTGGGGTTCATTTAAAGTTGAGCTTGATTTTTTCTCGAAAGAGAACTGGGCGAATGCAATCACCGGTGTTAGAACTATCGGCGATACCGGCAGTGCATTTACCGGAGACGGATACTACGGTGCGTGGGTTAAGGAAGAGTTCTGGAAATCCGCATTAAACACAGCAATCGTCTGTTTCTTTGTTGTGTGTACGTCGTTAACCATCGGCACGCTGGGCGCTTATGCACTTTCCCGTTCAGGTTTTCGCTACGCCTTCTGGTTGTTGATACTCGCGCTGGTATTTCGTGCCATGCCACCAATAACGCTAGTGGCCGGTTACATGCTGCCATTTTTCGAGTGGGGATTATGGGGGCATTTGTGGACAACTATTATTGTGCTGGTGGCGATTAACCAGCCGTTTACGTTGTGGATGTTACATTCGTTTTTCAAAAAAATTCCAAAAGATCTCGATGAAAGTGCCATGGTCGATGGCTGCACATCATTTCAGGCATTCAGGTATGTGATTTTGCCGGTGATGTGGCCAGGCGTCATTACCACCGGGTTGTTTTCTTTTCTGCTTGCCTACAATGACTTTGCGGTCACGGCAATGTTGTTATCAAAAGAAAACCAGACCATGGTGCCTAAAATTGCAGGTTTTCTGGGTACTACGCAAACCGAGGGTAATGTGATGTTTGCCGTTGCGGCAGTAGTGTCAGCGACAGCGCCTTTATTTATCCTGGTAATGTTCTTCCAACGACAGATTGTCAGTGGGCTGACCGCTGGCGCTGTGAAAGGTTAATTGATCGATGGCGGGAATCAGCTTACGCAAAGTGAGTAAACGTTGGGGCAGCTTTGTTGGTGTTCATGAGTTTGATCTTGAGATTGCCGATAAAGAATTCCTGGTGTTACTAGGACCTTCCGGTTGTGGCAAGACCACAACGATGAGAATGATCGCTGGTCTTGAACAGGCAACGTCCGGAGAAGTCTGGATCGGTGATCGCATGGTTAACAAGCTAGAGCCAAAAGATCGTGATGTTGCGATGGTTTTCCAAAGCTATGGTCTGTACCCGAACATGACTGTCTGGGAGAACATTCGTTTTCCACTAAAGGTGCGTAAGGTTGATCCGGCGTCACACGAGCAACGCGTACAGCGGGCCGTGGACATGGTAGAGCTTAACGAGTTCACGCATCGTCGCCCCGCAGAACTTTCAGGCGGCCAGCGGCAACGAGTCGCGCTGGCGCGGGCCATTGTACGTGAGCCAACAGTTTTTCTGATGGATGAACCGTTGTCTAACCTTGATGCGAAACTTCGCGTTTCAACCAGAGCACAGATCAAAAACCTGCAGGACAGACTGGCAACGACCACCATCTATGTTACCCATGATCAAATTGAAGCCATGACGCTTGCAGACCGGGTAGTGGTGATGAACGCCGGTGTTGTGCAACAGGTTGGTACACCGGTAGATATCTACGACAGGCCCGAGAATACATTCGTTGCAGGTTTTATCGGTTCCCCTGCGATGAATTTGGTTAACGGTCATATCGAAGATGGTGTATTTCGTACAGAGCAGGTAACTATTGGCGGTTTCTCTAATGTATCCGGGCCGGTGACACTTGGTTTTCGCGCAGAGGATGCCGTCATCGCCAGTGATCATTCTGGTGGAGTTGCTAACCTTAGTGCCCCGGTATACTCAATGGAATTGCTGGGTGAGGCTTCCATGGTAACCATGAAGCTTGGTGAGGCACTGGTGTCGATAAAAGCGGGTAAGGAGTATCGCGCTCAGATCGGTGAGGGCGTGCATGCCATGATAGACGCATCTATCTGCCATCTTTTTGATCAGCAGTCTGGTCAGCGTATTAGCATCGGTAACCGGCATTAACCATTCAAACTTAAGCGCGGGCGTCTGCAGTACGCTTTGGGCTTAGTTGGAGATTTTTATGATTCGACATTTAAAAACAGCATTAAGTGCAGAGCAACGAGCTGAAACCGATTCTAAGGTGCGCGAAACTGTTGAAGGCATATTGTCTGAGATAGACAAGGAAGGTGATGTTGCGGTCAAACGTCTTTCAGAAAAATTTGATCACTACGCACCGACTAGCTTTCGATTGACTGATAGTGAAGTTGAAGCGGCTATCAGTAAAGTGTCAAAGCGTGAAATGCAGGACATAGAGTTCGCACAAACGCAGATCCGCAAATTTGCTGAAGTCCAGCGCGCCTCGATGACGGATGTTGAAGTTGAGACTATGCCGGGTGTTATCCTTGGCCATAAAAATATACCGGTGCAATCGGTTGGTTGTTATGTGCCCGGGGGAAAGTTCCCAATGGTCGCTTCCGCACATATGTCTGTGCTAACGGCGTCTGTGGCTGGTGTGCCACGTATTGTTGCCGCCGCCCCCCCGCAAAACGGTGAGCCACACCCGGCCATTGTCGCTGCGATGAAACTTGGTGGTGCACACGAAATTTATGTGCTCGGTGGTATTCAGGCGGTGGGTGCTATGGCGCTTGGTACGGAGTCTATTGAACCCTGTCATATGATTGTCGGCCCCGGTAACGCTTTTGTTGCCGAGGCAAAGCGACAACTCTTCGGGCGTGTCGGGATAGATCTTTTTGCAGGTCCCACCGAAACGATGATCATTGCAGACGACACGGTAGATGCCGAGTTGTGCGCAACTGATTTGCTCGGGCAGGCAGAGCATGGTTACAACTCTCCGGCGGTGTTGTTAACCAACTCGGAACAACTGGCCAAAGACACGATGCTCGAAATCGATCGGTTGTTAAAGATTCTGCCTACCGCTGAGACTGCCGGTGTCAGTTGGCGTGACTATGGTGAGGTTATCGTTTGTGATACCTACGAAGAGATGTTGCAGGTGGCTGATGACATCGCCTCTGAGCATGTACAGGTGATGACAGACCGTGATGACTGGTTTCTTGAAAACATGACCTGTTACGGTGCGTTGTTTTTGGGTGCAAGAACGAATGTTGCCAATGGAGATAAAGTCATTGGTACTAATCACACACTGCCTACAAAGAAAGCCGGTCGTTACACTGGCGGGTTGTGGGTCGGTAAGTTTCTGAAAACGCACAGTTACCAGAAAATTCTCAACGATGAAGCCGCCACACTGATGGGTGAGTATGGGTCGCGACTGTGCATGCTGGAAGGTTTTGTCGGGCATGCAGAGCAGTGTAACGTTCGTGTGCGGCGCTATGGTGGGCGAAACGTCGAGTATGGCACTGCCGTAGAGCCACCCGTGTAGTGGGTAAACCAATAGGATGAATTTCATTTGAAACTTCCAAATACACCATCTTTCCGGCTGGATAATAAAAGAGCACTGGTTACCGGTGCCTCCAGTGGTATCGGATTTGGTTGTGCGGTTGCCCTGGCAGAGGCAGGTGCGCATGTTGTGATGGCGGCACGTACACAGCAAACCCTTGAAGAAGCCGTAAGTGCGGTCACCGATGCAGGGTATTCGGCTGAGGCGTTACTGATGGATATCAGTGATACAGAAGCCATGACCAGGGCATTTAAAACGCAGTCTGCGTTTGATGTGCTGGTTAACTCTGCCGGGACTGCCGCGCACGCGCCAGCACTGGAGACGTCAGTGGCTGACTATCAATTGGTGATGGATACTAACGTGCGTGGTGCCTATTTTGCGTCAGTCGGTGTCGCGCATGGCATGGTAAAGCAGGGCACCGGTGGCTCGATTATTCACGTCTCATCGCAAATGGGACATGTCGGTGGTATTGATCGTACGGTGTACTGTGCGTCAAAACATGCGCTTGAGGGGATGATCAAATCGATGGCGATAGAGTGGGGGCCGGACAACATTCGGGTTAACTCCATTTGCCCAACCTTTATAAAAACACCGCTTACAGAAGTGACTTTCAGTAACCCGGAGCGTCTTGATTGGATCAAGTCCAAGATCAAGCTAGACCGTATTGGTGAAGTCGAAGACATTATGGGTGCTGTGTTGTATCTGGCATCAGATGCGTCGGCGCTGGTGACGGGCACCTCTTTAAAAATTGATGGTGGATGGACAGCAGGATGACGAGCAACAGCAAGCTGAGCGGGTTCGACCCGAAGTGGGAAGACTTTCCTGACTATATTATTGGTATCACCCGTGAGATCTGGGAAAATCGCGGTATCGGTACGCTTAATCACTATTACTCTGAAGATATACCGGTGCGTACCCCAATGGGTATTCAAAAGGGTAACCAGGAAGTAATAGCCGCTACCATGGCAACGGTTAACGAGTTTCCTGATCGTGAACTGTTTGGTGAAGATGTGATTTGGTCCGGCACACCGGAGACGCAGCTACTGTCTTCCCATCGCATTCTCACTACAGGCACGCATACCCGTGACGGGCTGTTTGGTAAAGCATCAGGTAAGCGGTTTCAGATTCGAGTGATTGCAGACTGTGCCGCTAAGGACAACACCATTTTTGATGAATGGCTGGTTCGTGATTATGGCGCGCTGGTTCGGCAGTTTGGTATGAACCCGAAATCATTTGCCAGAAAACTGATAGAGAAAGAAGGCGGTGCTGATCAATGCACAAAGCCGTTTACACCGGCGATTGATATTTCGGGAGACTACGTTGGTACCGGTAACGACAACCCGTGGGGCGCCAGATACGCTGATATTCTTAACCGGCTAATGGCAAAAGAGTTTGCGCTAATACCGGTGGAATACGATCGCGCGGTACAAACCGGGTATGCCGGTGGTGTGTCAGGTATTTCTCATCGCTCGGTAGACGAGTTCTGGCTGGGGCTGCGGTCATCGTTTCCAAATGCCGTTTTCACGATTCACCATCAGATCGGTATGGATGCGTCTATGTTATCCCCTCGCGCTGCTATCCGCTGGTCACTCGATGGTCTCCATGAAGGCTGGGGTGCTTTTGGCAAGCCGACCGGTGCGCATGTTCATGTGATGGGTATGTGTCATGCGGAGTTCGGGCCGTTTGGTGACAACGGGGTTTCCATCAGACGAGAATATGCACTATATGATGAGATAGCGATTTGGAAACAAATTCTCATGCAAGGTAATAACCCGTGACACATCAGCAAATGAGGCAGCGTATTGTCAGGTATGGCGAACTTAAGCCGTGCAAGACTGCGTTTATCGACGCACATACTCCAGGTTCAGATCAAAAAGAAAACTTCACTATTATTGGTGCCGGGGTATCGGAAAGCCCCGATCAGCACGTGCACATCAATGATGCCCCCGGCTTCAACATCGGTGCTGCCGGGCAGCCGCCGCGGGTTCGTAACTCGCTGCATACGCATACCACCGCCGAAGTGTTTTTTGTTCTCACAGGACGGTGGCGTTTTTTCTGGGGGCGTTATGGCGATGCCGGTGAAGTCACTTTGGAAGCGGGGGATCTCATCAATATCCCCACCGGTATGTTTCGCGGGTTTGAAAATATTGGCACGGACTACGGAATGATTATGGCGGTGCTTGGTGGCGACGACGCTGGTGGCGGAGTCGACTGGGCGCCACAGGTAATACAGGAAGCCACAGCGCATGGTCTGGTGCTAGGCGAAAACGGCACACTGTACGACACCAGGCAGGGACAGCAACTACCGGATAATGTCGCGCCTATGCCACTGATGCCGGAAACTGAAGCGTCTGCGCTTATTGAACCTGAAAGCGCTGAAGTAGCGCAGCGTTTTGTTGCGCGTTACTGGGATATGGTTGCAGCAGCAGACCGTCAGCCTGCACTGGTGCTGGGTGAAAACGGTCTGTTGAAAGATAAACCCGGCTTTACTGTTGAGATGATCACGGGTAAATCCGCATCAGCTGAACTCATCAATAGTGGTCGCCATGATGTGTTAATGGCGATGCATGGCCACTGGAAAATAAGCTGGCCGGAGGGCGAAGAGATTCTCGCGCCCGGAGACACCTGTGCAGTGCAGCCGGGCATGAGTTATTCGTTGCAACCTTCTATGACTGGAGAGGCGAGTCTGTTCAGGGTGCGCAATACCGACGATCCCGCCGGTCCGACGCACTGGCTGTAGTATCAAGCCTGTCTATCACCGTATTTATCAGATAACTTTGCCATGACAAAAATTCTCACCACACACGTTGGTTCGTTGCCGCGCTCGCAGGAGGTCGTGGATTTCCTTTTTAAAAGAGAACGGGAAGAACCCTACGATGAGCCGGCATTCGATGCGCAAATGGCGAAGGCAGTCAATGAAACTGTCGCGCGACAAAAGCAGGCCGGTGTCGATATCGTTTCGGATGGTGAAACCTCTAAAATTTCCTATGCCACTTATGTTAAAGATCGCTATACCGGCTTTTCGGGTGACAGTGATCGCAATGCGCCGGCTGACCTGCTGCAGTTTCCGAGTTTTTTAAAACGCATTGCAGAGTCAGGTGGTACGCCGCAATATGCAAGGCCGATGTGTACAGGTGATGTCCGCTCGAAAGGCCAGGGAGAACTACAGAAAGATATCGATAACCTTAAAGCTGCGATGGCAGCGCATGGTATCGATCGCGGTTTTATGAACGCTGCATCTCCCGGAGTGATTTCACTGTTTTTGCAAAACAGTCACTATGGCAGCAGAGAGCAGTATCTCGCCGCACTTGCAGATGCCATGAAGGAAGAATACGAAACCATTATCGCTAACGGGCTTGACCTGCAGCTCGATTGCCCTGATCTTGCGCTGTCGCGTCATATGTTATTTACTGATCTTTCTGATGATGAGTTTCTGGCGATTGCGCAGTCGCATATCGAGGCGTTAAATCATGCGCTGGAAAATGTCCCTATGGAGCGTGTCAGGGTGCATATCTGTTGGGGCAACTACGAGGGGCCACACACTTGTGATATTTCCATGGAAAAAATGCTGCCCACGTTGTTAAAAACCAAAGCACGCTATTTGTTGTTTGAAACGTCCAACCCGCGTCACGCTCACGAATGGTCAGTCTTCGAGCAACAGAAAAACGCAATTCCGGATGATGTCGTACTGGTGCCTGGCGTGTTGGATACCACCACCAACTTTGTTGAACACGAACAACTGGTAGCGCAGCGCATTCAGAAGTTTGTTGACATTGTGGGTGCGGAAAGAGTGATTGCCGGAACAGATTGTGGTTTCGGTACGTTTGCAGGGTTTGGGTCGGTAGATCCGGATATCGCCTATGCAAAACTGGCAGCGCTTGCCAGTGGTGCCGCGCTGGTTTCTGCGTAGTTCCGGGGAAAGACCAGTGCTAAGAACTCTGGTGTCGGCGTCACTTATGCCGCCGGCAGTAAACATTCTGGCAATTGTCGTCGGTCTGTTGCTGCTGCGTTTTTTTAAGCGGCTATCAATATCGTTGATGATGGGCGGGTTGATCAGTCTGTGGTTGCTCGCAACACCGTTGTTTTCGTCTTTACTACACGAATCGATTGAGCGTTATCCTGCGATTGATGCGGCCACCATTGCGCTGGAATCACCGCAGGCAATTGTGGTGCTCGGTGCCGCGCACTATGACCGGGCAGCCGAATACAATCATCGTGCTGCACCTACTGCCTACGGACTCACACGGCTGCACTATGCAGCTTTCCTACAGCAGCAGACCGGGTTACCGGTGATGCTGACTGGCGGCCCGATGAATCGTGATCAGGATATTCACTCAGTGGTGCTGGAGCGGGCACTTGAGGTGTACGGCATCAAAGCGCGCTGGCGCGAAGAACGTAGTGCCACCACCTGGCAGAATGCATTGTTCAGTGCCGAGACTCTGCTCCCGCTGGGTATAAACAAAGTGATCGTTGTCACGCACTCCTATCACATGCAGCGTGCGGTGAAGTTGTTCGAGCTTGCCGGATTTACCGTGCTGCCAGGGCCCACAGAACTGAGTACCCGTTTTCCTTGGCACCATTGGGGGTACTGGCTGCCGGACAGCAAGTCACTGGCTCTGTCTCACAGTGTTTTACATGAGTATCTGGGGCTGCTGTGGTATCACTGGGTAAATCCGGTGAAAGACAATTCGGAGCGGGATATCCGCCTGCCTGCATATTGAACTATTTCCGTATTTGGAAAAAACTCCGATTTTGGTAATGGATCCCACCTCTGTTCCTCAGGCCTGAGTATACTTGGGTTCAGGGTTGTCCAGCCGCGCTGGAGAGTGGCCGCACGCATGTCCGAACCTCGGGTTTAATCAGGTAACCAGGTAAACTCCTTGAGTACGAACAACACATGGCGATCATTGTCGTTGCTTGCGCTCGGCATTGTGCTGGCGCTTGTCTGCGCTGATTTGCTCATGCGCTCGTTTTACAATGTTCCCGCGAAGCGTCAGGTACGCGAAGGGCTATCAGATCTTCAACGTGTGCCCAACGTGTTGGCGATGAGTTCCAGCCACGGGCGCTCCTTTCATATTCTTGGAAACCGCCTGCGAGAACGGACCGGAAATCAGTCTGATCTCATCGCCGTGGCATTGGAAGCGGGAAAAGTCCACGCCATGGAGTGGGTGTTCGATCAAAGGGTAAAGCCGTTAATTACTGATAGTAACGGGCTTGTGCGTGAACCACTGACGCATGTCATGTTTGGTATCACCTGGTGGGATACCTGTCGCAAAGAGCTACCCGCTGAAACCGCGCACAATATTGTCACTCACGGCTGGACAGCCAGGCACTATGTCTCCGATTTTACAAAAACCGGTGCCAACGATCTCAATCGAAATTATGTGCGCAATCTGTGGCGTCACATCATGTCGGGTTCGGCATTAGTAAAAACCCGGTTTGCGATCAGCGAAAATTTCAGTCGATTTACAAATTTTCTCCGTGTCATGGTACTTGGTGGTTTGCCCGAAGATGAATATCAGCAAACGCTTTCACGTTGGCATGACGATATCGAGAATGGTCACGAGTGTTATTTGTCTGAAATGGATATGCAGGCGATGGATAGATTTGTCGCGTTTACAAAATCGCATGACCTTGATCTGACCATTGTGTTGTTCCCGCTGAAGCCGGATACCATTACCGAGGCCGGTCTTAACAATACAATCACACCGTTTGCAGAATCCATGATGGCCTATGGTGGTGAAAACGATGTCAGAGTGGTAGATATGACGCTCGGTATACTCGACGATTCAGAGTTCATGTTAGACCTCGACCACGTTAATGTTGCGGGTAACCTTAAGTGGTCTGATTATGCCCTGGATAACGACTTTCAATTTCTATTGAATGTGGTGCCGGATAGTGATCAGAAGGTGGCGCAATGAGCTTCACCAACATTGAGTTTCTTTTTTTCCTGCCAGTAGTTTTTTTGTTGTACTGGCTGGGTCCGGCAAAGCGGGTTTATCAGAACTTTATTCTGCTGGCGGCAAGCTATCTGTTCTATGGTTCATGGCACTGGCAGCTATTGATTCTTATCGTTGCCGGCACATGGCTGGACTATTACGTCAGTCGCAAGTTTGCTGATGAATCCACCGATGAAAGTAAACGGAAACGGCTGCTGGTAATCAGTTTGGTCTTCAGTCTGGGTTGTCTCGGTTTTTTCAAATACGCCGGGTTTTTTGCGACAGCAGCCAATGATGCGTTGCAAAGCATAGGTATTCAGAACAGCCTGCCGGTGTTAAAGCTGATTCTGCCGCTTGGTATCTCTTACTGGACTCTGCAGAGGGTAGGGTATGTGCTCGATACCTACTGGCGCAGAATCAAACCTGCCGATTCATTACTGGATTTTTCTTTGTTTGTCTGCTTTTTCGGGCAAGTAGCAGCGGGCCCAATCTCCCGTGGTTCTGAGTTGTTGCCGCAATTGCAAAAGGCAAGAACACTGACTCCTCAGTGGATTACAGCGGGTTGCTTCGCTTTTTTACTCGGCTATACGCTTAAGGCATTCGTTGGGGAAATACTGGGAGAGAGTATCGTTTCCCGGGCCTTCACGTCCCCCGAGTTATATTCAACGTTGTATTTATGGCTGGGTGTATTTGCTTTCGCCGGGCAGGTGTTTGCAGACTTTGCCGGATACAGTTTAATGGCAATCGGTACCGCAAGGGTGTTTGCAATAGAACTGCCGCAAAACTTCAATGCACCGTTTATCAGTCGAAGCCTGCCGGAATTGTGGCGACGCTGGCATATTACGCTCAACAGGTGGTTGTTCGAATATATCTTTACCCCGTTGACTACCAGCAAAGGCTGGTTTCGAAGCCGAATGGATCTTGGTCTGTTGATTGTATTTGCGACTTCAGGTCTCTGGCATGGCGCTGCGTGGACCTATGTCTGTTGGGGGTTGATGCATGCACTGGGTATGGTAGTACAGCGTAACTGGGATGTGTTGTATCGCAGCTGGTGTCGACGCAACCGGGCCTTTGTAACGATTCGAAAATCGAGCGTTTACTCACTGGTGAGCTGGTTGCTGACACTGCTGTTTTTCGTGTTAACGCTGGTCCCTTTCAGAGCCCCGGATATGCAGGTGGCAGTTAATTACTTTAAAGGGCTTTTTCAGTCGAACGGTGCCGAAGCACTTGCTATCAGCCCTCTGGTTGTGTTGTCCTTTGCGTTTATCGTTGGTATGCATCTGGTTGAGATTAACCCGCTGCACCGGTTGAAGGACTTTTATCTAAAAATTCCACCGCTGGTTCGAGGGTTCGCCTACGGGCTTGCGGTAGCCTTACTGATATTGATTGTACCGTTTTCCAAAGGTACCTTTATCTATCAGCAATTCTGATTCAGGAGTATGTAGTGACAGAAAATCAAAAATTGAGAAAAGTCATTATTGACTGGCTGGACGATAATTATCACTTTGGAGATGCGGAAGGTCTTATCGACGGTGACGATGAAAAGTCCTTTCTGCAGTCCGGCATTCTGGACAGCCTCGGCTTTGTATCGCTGGTGTTGTTTCTGGAAAATTCCTGCAATGTCACGATTGATCGCGCGCGGTTGAGTCCCGAAAATTTTGACAGTCTCGGTAAGATTGTCCGGTTTGTTGTGCCGTTGCCAAACTATCAAATTGATCCGCAGGTATTCGGTCTCGTTCATGAGTGAAGTGCCATCTGCACTGGAACAATTTTCAACCGCCATTGGCGCACAGCACGGGCAGACTTTTACAGACTACCCATCTCTGCATCGCTGGTGTTGCGATAACCCGAAAGCGTTCTGGGCTGAGCTGCTGCAGTTTGCAGCGTTGCCTGTTAGCGGTGACTCATCCCCGGTACTTCGCGGCAGCAGCCTGACTGATCGCGAGTTTTTCCCCAATCTGAACCTGAACTACGCAAAATGTCTGTTGCAGCCGGCGTCGACTGGCGCGGCAGATACGGTTGCGGTAACCGTTGTCAGAGAAACTGGTGATGTCACTACCGCTACCTGGTGCGAGCTTCGAGATCAGGCGATGTGTATGGCTGCAACGCTACAGACGCTGGGGGTTGTTTCCGGTGATCGTGTAGTCGCGGTAGCCAGGAACTCTATCGAAAGTATTGTTGCCTGCCTCGCGAGTACTGCACTTGGTGCATACTGGTCTTCGGTGTCGCCGGAGCTTGGTGTATCGGCCATGGTAGAGCGCTTTGAGCAACTTGAACCAACCCTGTTGTTTGCAGATTTGCACTACCGGTTAAACGGTACAGATAACCCTGTCGACAGCAGTGTGACCGGGTTGCTTAATGCGGTTAAATCAATCCGTCATCTAATCACACTGACTGCGTTTGACCGGGTAGTCGAATTTAAAGTAGGCGTTCATTCGTATCAAAGTGCTATCTCCGGTGAGTCACTGTCGCTGGAAAAACTTGTCGATTTTCCATTTAATCATCCACTGTTTATTATGTTTTCCTCCGGTACAACCGGTGTGCCCAAATGCATTGTTCATGGTGCAGGTGGCACCCTGCTGGAACACATCAAAGAACATCGTCTTCACAGTGGGCTGACTGCCAGAGACAAGCTGTTGTTTCAAACCTCTACCGGCTGGATGATGTGGAACTGGCAGTTAAGTGCGCTGGCCAGCGCAACGCCGATTGTGCTTTACGATGGCAGTGTGTCTTTTCCCGAGAAATCTCAACTGCTCAAGGTATTGGCTGCACACAACGTTACCGTGTTTGGCACCAGCCCGGCTTACATCCAGTATTTAATTGAGTCAGGCATTACGCCATGCAGCCATTTTGGATTCCCTGCGCTCCGTGCAATACAAAGTACTGGCTCCGTGTTGTATGAAGCTCAGTTTCACTGGATTACTGAAAACTTCAAGGATGTGCCTGTGCAGTCTGTCTCCGGTGGTACTGATATGATCGGTTGTCTGGTACTTGGGCACCCTGATCTTCCGGTACGTGCGGGTGATAGTCAGTGCATCTCACTCGGAATTGATGTTCAGGTTAAGTCTGAAGCAGGTATCGACATACAAGGTACCGGGGAACTGGTTGTGGTTAAGCCTTTTCCCTCGCAACCGGTTTTTATGTGGAACGATCCCGAAAACAAAAAAATGTTGTCGAGTTACTTTGAAAAAAATCCTTCTGTCTGGACGCACGGGGATCAAATCAGAATCACTGCAGATGGATCACCTCGAATACTGGGCCGCTCTGATGGCACTCTGAATATCCGTGGCGTTAGAATCGGCCCTGCAGAAATACTAAGTATCGTTAATCAGACAGACGGTGTCAGTGAATCGATGGCGATTGAACAGGTATCTGTTCGGGAACCGGGTGGTTCGCGCCTGGTATTGCTGTTAGTTATGCAATCCAGCGAACCACTTGAGCGGTCTTTTGTGCTGCAGTTAAAAAAACGGCTGGCCACCGAAGCGAGTCGGTTGCACGTTCCGGCAATCGTCGCGAAAGTGCCCCAATTACCGCGTACTCACAACGGTAAGCTATCAGAAAAAGCAGCCAGAGATGCCGTTAACCGTGTACCGGTTAACAATCTAACGGCGTTGGCCAATCCGGAGTCGCTGCAAGAGATTGTCAAATTAGTACCAGCTGCACCGGAGTAACACTTTTGCTCTCTTTACGTGTCAAAACGCTGTCGATTTATGCTTTAAATCTCTGACAATTGTTACCGGTTCTACGTTTCCGTATCCTGGCAGAATGACATTATAATTCTAAGGTTTCCAGCCGATAGTTGTTAAGAAGACTCGGGTCGGCAATGATAGCCGCCTGCCTATTGAGTCCCGTAAACCTGAGAGCCTCCCATGCAAGCGACTCGTTTGCCTTTACTGTCAATTATTCTGCCTGTCTATAACGAAGAGGCACTGCTGCGCGAGCACGTTGTGCAGATTTGTGAATATCTGACATCGCTCGATGGGCGTTTCAATTGGGAAGTACTGATTATTAATGACGGAAGTTCTGACGGGACCGGCCGTATTGCCGATGAACTCGACGAAGAGATTACCGGCGTAAAAACGCTGCACCATCCGACCAATTTCGGTGTCGGTCAGGCGCTTCGATTCGGTTTTGTGAACACTATTGGCGATTACGTTGTCACGCTTGATGTTGATCTCAGCTATGACGTGAGGCACATCGAGGAGATGGTTGAGAAGATGCAGCAAGAGCACGCCAAGGTAGTGCTCGCATCCCCTTACACGGAGGGTGGATCTATTTCTAATGTGCCGGTACTGCGTAAATTCTTCAGTACCTGGGGTAACCGGTTTCTGAAGTTTTTCAGTCATGGCAATCTCTCTACACTGACTTCCATGGTACGCGTGTACGACGGACCGTTTATACGTTCGATGGACTTCCGCTCCATGGGGCTCGATCTGATGCCGGAAACACTTTACAAAGCCATGGTAGTCAGAGCCAAGATTGTTGAAGTGCCGGGAAGACTCGACTGGGGGCCGCAACTGGCACACGGTGAGTCGCGGCAGTCGAGTATGCGCCTGATGAGTCAGATCAATTCAACATTAATGTCGGGCTTTGTTTTTCGCCCCATGTTTTTTTTCATCCTGCCAGGGATTTTTATTTCCCTGTTTGCTGTGTATTCGACTTTCTGGATGTTTGCGCACTACTTCGAGTCCCTTTGGGCATTGCAGTCGATGAGTGCCGAGGACATGCAAGCGGGTGCTTTCTCTTTGGCGTTTTCAAAGTACCCGCATACGTATGTTGTTGGGCTGGTTGCGATAATGCTCGCCATTCAGTTGATCGGACTCGGTGTCCTGGCACTACAGAATAAACGCAACTTTGAAGAGCTCTATCACCTGAGTGCAACTAAGTTCCACTCACTCAAACAAACACTAAACGAAGAATAACAATGACCGGTAAAACAGTTCTGGTAACAGGTGCGGCAGGTTTCCTCGGTTCAAATCTGACAGAACGGTTGCTGGCCGAGGGGCATCGTGTTGTTGGGTTGGATAATCTGTCGATGGGACATCTGTCCAATATTGCCGGGGCTATGGAAAATCCGAACTTCGAGTTCGTACAGGCTGATGTAACCGACAGCAAGACGTTTCAGCAACTCAGTGACGATATTGAAGTACTGGTGCATCTGGCTGCCTTTAAGATTCCACGTTACGGCAAAGCTATTGATACGCTCAAAATAAACTACTACGGAACAGAGAATGCCCTCGATTTTGGAAAAGACCGGAATATCAAATGCGTGCTTGCCTCGACTTCGGATGTCTACGGTCGTAACCCGGCTGTGCCTTTTTCTGAGGCCTCTACCGACAGCCTGATTGGAAATTCTAAAGCACCCCGTTGGAGCTACGCGGTCTCAAAACTGTTTGATGAACATCTGGCACTGGCTTATCAGGATGCCTATGGTTTTCCGGTGACATTGCTGCGTTTTTTTGGCTCTTACGGACCGCGCCAGCCATTGTCGTGGTGGGGTGGGCCACCGCCAGTGTTTATTAATGCAGTGCTTAACGACGAGACCATCCCAATTCATGGTGACGGGCAACAAACGCGAAGCTTTACCTATGTGTCCGACACGGTGGACGGTATGTACCAGTCAATCATTCGGGACGAGGCCAATGGTGAAATTCTAAACATTGGCAGTCAGGAAGAGGTCACCATTATTGAGCTCGCAAAGCGTGTAAAGCTGGCCACTGGAACACCCGGTGAATTAAATTACGAACTCGTGCCTTATGAGTCGTTCAGTAAGAACAAATATGAGGATGTGATGCGTCGCGTGCCAGACACCAGCCTGAGTCAAAAGCTGTTGGGTACCTCTGCTAAAGTGTCACTTGACGAAGGTTTGAAGAAAACCATTGCCTGGCAAAAGCAGGCAGTCGCAGATCGTGGCTTCGGTATTAACTAGTCCGATGACGGCAAAAAACATAGGCATTGTTGGCGGCGGATTGATGGGGATGACCCTCGCACACAAACTTGCCGCCGACGGACATCGCGTGACGGTTATTGAACATGCCGACAGAACCGGTGGCCTGACAACCTGGCATGACTTCGATGGCGTTATCTGGGACAGGTTCTATCACGTCATTCTGCCTTCAGATCAGAATCTGATCGGGCTGCTGGACGAGCTGGACATGAAGGACGACTTGCAATGGCGCAGAACCTACACGGGTTTTTATGTCGACAAGAAGCTTCATTCTATAAGCAGTAACGTCGAGTTTTTGAAATTTCCACTGCTATCGCTGGTGTCTAAAGTACGTCTGGGTTTCACCATGCTTTATGCCTCCCGCATTAATAACTGGAAGCCACTTGAAAAGGTTTCGTGCGAACAGTGGCTACGTAAGGTGTCTGGTAACGAAAATGTAGAGAAACTTTGGAAACCGCTACTTCTCGCCAAACTCGGCCCGAGTTATCAGCGGGTTTCAGCTGTGTTTATCTGGTCGTATATCAAAAGGATGTTTTCTGCTCGGGATAAATCAGCGAGTGCTGAGCATCTTGGTCACGTCAAAGGTGGCTACCATAGCATTATGAAAAAAATGGAGTGTGTAATTACCGGCAACGGCGGGACTGTTGTAACGCAGAATGCCGTTAAAGAAATAACGCCGTCTGTCGATGGCATTTGTGTCAAAAATGACTCCAGTGAGATGCTCTTTGATCATGTTATTTGTACCAGTCCGGTCAATGTACTGAAACAGATCGTCTCCCCCGGGATGCTCGCGATAGAGGATGCCAGCTCTGAACCGGGGGTTGAATACCTCGGCGTGGTTTGCGTGGTATTGGTGACTAAAAAGCCAATTACCCGGTACTACGTCGTGAACATCGCAGATGAATCGATACCGTTTACCGGTGTTATCGGCATGAGCAATGTGGTCGATGTGGAAAACACAGACGGTTACAACCTGACTTATTTGCCACGTTACTTATTATCTACCGATGAAGAAATCAGCAAGACCGATGAATATTTCAAAGAATCGTTTGTTGACGGTATAAAGCGTATGTTTCCTGATTTTGATGAGACTGACATTGTCAGTGTTCACGTTAACCGTGCAATCAAAGTGCAGCCGTTGCAAGTACTTGGTTATTCCAGTCTCGTGCCTGGTGTACAAACGACAGATCCAAGGTTGCACGTGCTCAATACCAGCCAGTTTGTCAATGCCACGTTAAACAACAACGAAGTGGTGGGTGCGGTCAATCGCTTCTACTCATCGTTTACCGAGCAGGTGAATGCCAATGCCTGAATCATCAGATCACTTCTTTGCTCATGAGTCCGCATGGATAGATGAGGGCGCCACCGTTGGTGCTAATACAAAAATCTGGCATTTCTCGCATATTATGTCGAATTCGGTTATCGGTGAGGGGTGTAATTTTGGACAAAATGTGGTGGTTTCACCCGGCTGCATTATCGGTAAAAACGTAAAAATACAAAACAACGTCAGTGTCTATACCGGTGTTGAACTCGAAGACAACGTATTCTGCGGTCCATCCATGGTGTTTACCAACGTCATTAACCCGCGCAGCCACATTAATCGGAAAGATGAATATCGCCGCACACTGGTTCGTACCGGCGCATCAATTGGTGCTAATGCCACTGTAGTTTGTGGCACTACCCTGGGTCAATATTGTTTTATTGGTGCCGGTAGTGTGGTCACACGTGACGTGCCCGACTATGCATTGATTGTTGGGAACCCCGGGCGATTGCGCGGGTTTGTATGCTACTGCGGAGAAAAACTGGCGCTTGAGGTCAGCGTTCAGGCGCGGGAAACAACGCAATGCAGTGCATGTAGCAAACGTTATGAGCAAGTCGGCCACACCGTTACAGAAATTGAATAACAACACTTAACTTATGAGCATTTGGTTTAACAGTATTAGACGTTGCTTATCTTCGGGAGCTTCAAAATGAACACGAGTGTCGAACCTGTGACCTCAGTGCCGCTGCTTGACTTAAAAGCACAGTACCGTGGCATTCGTGACGAGATCAAGGTCGCACTGGATGAAGTATGCGAGAGTCAATACTTCGTGATGGGGCCGATGGTAGCCGGATTTGAAAAGGAGGTTGCAGCCTACAGTCGAGTGGATCATGCAATAGGGGTGTCGTCTGGTAGCGATGCGCTGCTGGTGGCGCTAATGGCACTCGACATTGGTCCTGAGCATGAGGTGATAACCACGCCGTTTACTTTCTTTGCTACGGGTGGTGCGATTGCAAGACTTGGTGCAACACCGGTGTTCTGTGATATTGACCCGGCGACGTATAACCTCAGTGCAGATTCTGTGAATGCGTTTATTCGTGAACAGTGCGTGATGAAGAATGGCGTGCTGGTGAATAAAAAATCCAACCGAACCATTAAGGCGGTTATGCCGGTACACCTGTTTGGGCAAACTGCCGACATGGAACCACTCATGACGCTGGCTAAAGAGAACAATCTCTACGTCATAGAAGATGCGGCACAGGCAATTGGTGCTGAATCAGGTGACGGGGTAAGAGCGGGAAGTATCGGTGATATCGGATGTTTTTCGTTTTTTCCCAGTAAAAATCTTGGTGCATTCGGCGATGGCGGTATGGTGGTTACACAAAACGAAGAATTGGCAGAAAAACTCCGCGTGCTGAGAGTCCATGGTGGCAAGCCAAAATACTACCATGCCATGATTGGTGGCAACTTCCGACTCGACGCACTACAGGCCGCGGTGCTCTCAGTAAAACTTAAATACCTCGATGAATGGACCACTGGCCGGCAGAAAAATGCTGATCGTTACGATGCGTTGTTTGGCGCGCAGTGCCCGGACATCACGGCACCGTACCGCATAGACGGCGGGCGGCACATCTTTAATCAGTACACCGTTCGCGTTAACCATCGTGATGACCTTCGTGCCCACCTGAACGATAGAAAAATAGGCAGTGAGGTCTACTATCCTGTGCCACTGCATTTGCAGGAGTGCTTCTCGTCACTTGGTTATCAAAAGGGTGACTTTCCGGTTTCAGAAGAAGCAGCGCAGTCTGTCATCTCTGTGCCTGTGTACCCTGAAGTTTCCAGCGCACAGCAGCAGTATGTGGTTGATGCGATAGCGTCTTTCCAGAAAAAATAAGTGTCTGCGATTAACACACAAATGACATTTGTCTCTGTGGTTGGTGCCAGGCCGCAGTTTGTCAAGCTTGCACCCATCTGTCAGGCGTTTGCAGAGCTGGAGAATGGCATTGGTGGAGTGATTGAACACAAAATCATCCACACCGGCCAGCACTACGACGATGCGATGTCGAGGGTGTTTTTCGATGAGCTTGAAATCCCCTCGCCGGATATCAATCTCGATGTCGGCTCCGGTGGCCATGGCGCTCAAACCGGAGAGATGCTGGCACGACTTGAAACGCAGTTCATTGCAGACAAACCTGATGTGGTGATTGTTTACGGTGATACAAACACCACACTTGCCGCCTGTCTTGCCGCCGCGAAACTGCACTTGCCAGTTGCGCATATTGAAGCCGGCCTGCGCAGTTTCAACCGGGCCATGCCGGAAGAGATTAATCGCGTAGCAACAGATCATTGCAGTGACCGCTTATACGCGCCCACGCCAGCGGGCGTGCGTAATCTTGACAATGAAAACCTTGCTGAACGAACAGTGTTCTCGGGTGATGTAATGCGGGATACCGTTATACGGAACCTTGCCATTGCCGAACGCAGACAGCAGAAAAGCGCGCAAGACAGTGAAGAAGCGTATGCGTTGCTGACTCTGCATCGTCCGTCTAATACTGAACCAGAGCTACTTGCGGCATTATTGCCGTCACTTGATGCGATCGCACAGAAAACGGTGCCATTGTTGTTTCCGGTGCACCCCAGAATAAAAGCAACTGTAAGTGATATAAGCAGCAGGCTGTCACCGGCAATCAGGCTGATTGAGCCATTGCCCTATCTTGAAATGCTCTGCACGGTTAAGCAGGCGAGCTTTGTGTTGACTGACTCAGGTGGGCTGCAAAAAGAAGCAGCGTTCCTTGAGACACAGTGCATCACACTGCGGGATGAAACCGAATGGACTGAAACTGTCGATATTGGTGTAAACCGGCTCACCGGAATTAATACGGCGGCGATCGATAAGGCCATCACGGTTGCGATGCAACAGCGCTTCGACGCTAACACATTTAAGGCGCTTGACGAATGTTTTGGAAACGGGCAGGCCGCCAAACTGATCGTGCAGGACATGATCTCTCACTTCAGCCAGCAATAAAACCGGCTGCAGGATGAAAAATGATGAATGAAGAAAAAATCAGTATTGGCGTTGTCGGTGTCGGCGGCTGGGGTAAAAACCTCGCTCGAAACTACAGCGAGATACCGGGTGCGCACCTGAAGTATCTGTGTGATCTCGACGAAAATAAACTCGGTTTGCTGAATGCCCGTTGCAAGCCTGAGTCGATAACGACCGACTTTAATGATTTACTGAACGATGACGATTTGCAGGCAATCGTCATCGCCACCACCGGGCCCGCTCACTACCAGATTTGCAAACAGTCGCTGCTGGCCGGTAAAGATGTCTACGTCGAGAAACCGTTTGTACTGGCCTCAGATGAAGCGCGTGAGCTAATAGCGCTGGCTGAAGAAAGAAAGCGTGTACTAATGGTTGGACATTTACTGGAATATCATCCGGTAGTGGAGAAGCTAAAAGAGATGATCGACGGCGGTGAGCTTGGAGATATTCTGTATATCTACGCGCAACGGCTGAATCTGGGCACCGTCAGAAAAGATGAGAACGCATTGTGGAACTTTGCACCGCATGATATCTCGGTGATTTTATATCTGCTTGGAGAAGAGCCGACAGATATCTCGGCTCGTGGACAGGCGTACTTGCAGCCGGGTGTTGAAGATGTGATGTTTCTAGCCATGAACTTCAATGACAAGGCTATGGGTCACGTGCACGTTAGCTGGCTCGACCCGCACAAGACCCGCAAGATCACCATTGTTGGCAGTAAGCGGATGGCAGTGTTTGATGATCTTGAACCGAGTGAGAAACTTAAAATCTATGACAAGGGTGCTGAAGTCAGCACTGATTATGATTCCTACGCTGAGTACGTCGGCTTGCGATTTGGTGATATCACCGTACCTTATATTCGGGTAGGCGAGCCATTGCGCGTAGAGTGTGAGCATTTTCTCAGTCGAATCAGAGATCGCCAGGCTCCGCGCAGTGACGGTCATGACGGGCTTAGAGTCGTCGAAGTACTGGAAGCCGCAGACCGGTCTTTAGAAAAGAATGGTGTACCGATTACGTTAAGAGAGGCCAACTAAATGGTTGCCAAACCGCGTATGACGCTGTCCCTCGATCTGGATAATCAGTGGACATATATGAAAACTCATGGCAATCCGGATTGGGAAAGTTATCCGAGTTACCTCGATGTTGCGGTACCGCGTATTCTTGAGTTTTTAAAACAGCGCGACATAAAAATTACATTTTTTGTGGTCGGACAGGACGCCGCAAGGGAATCAAATCATGAGGCGTTGGGTCAGTTAAGTGCTGCGGGGCACGAGATTGCCAATCATAGTTTCAATCACGAGCCGTGGCTGCATCTGTACTCTCCTGAACAGTTAAATGAAGAGTTTGAAAAGGCGGAAGAAGCCATCGAAAGAGCGACGGGTGTTCGCGTAAAAGGGTTTCGTGGTCCCGGTTTCAGTTTGTCTACAGCCACACTTAATATAATTAAAAATCGTGGGTACGACTACGATTGCACGGCATTTCCAAATGTACTTAATCCGCTGGCGAGAGCGTACTTTTTTTCCAAGAGTCAGTTAAGTGATGAAGAAAAAGAGCAGCGAAAAGCATTGTTTGGCACTTTTTCGGATGCACTTAGACCGGTTAAGCCGTATCAGTGGAATCTTGAACAAGGTGATTTGATAGAACTTCCGGTGACAACTATGCCGGTGTTTAAAACGCCCATCCACTTCAGCTACCTGGTTTACCTGGGCAGTTACAGTAAAGCACTGGCTAATCTGTATACACGAATCAGCATCGCTATGTGCCGTGTTAGTGGTACAGAGCCATCACTGCTGTTACATCCGCTGGATTTTATGGGGCTTGAAGATAACACCGGATTGGAGTTTTTTCCTGCGATGTCTATGCCGGTTGAGACCAAGCTGGCACTGATGGATGGCTTTTTCGGTATGCTGCAAAAGTCATTCGATCCGCTGCCTATAGGCGAGTACATAAGTACCATAGATAACAGAGACAAGCTTGCGCAGTTCAAGGCAACCTTTGCTCATGACCAGGTGCCTGCCTAGAACGGCTATTCGGGCAACGAACTTCCAGGTGTTAGCTTTAAGTCGTATTACACTCCGCAAACGCCCGGCTGTTGATAGATGGTAACGAGTTTGTTGCCATCAACTTCGTAACGGTTCAGTGGCACGACCTGGTAGTTTTGATCATTCAGCCAGTTTTTTAATTCAGACATGTACTGTGTATAGGAAGCTTTCGAAGTGTCAGGGCTTTCTATAAACAGGAACATTTGCATGTTGTAGTCTGATATCTGTTTATCGAAAGCTTCGGGTTGAAAGGGCTCGGCGGTGTATATGTCGGCAAGCGTGATGGTATTTACTTTGGTATAAAAATGCACATGTTGTCCGTGTGTACTCCAGACGGTGCCTTTGTCGTCTCCGGTGAAGCAAGTAGTAATGTGCTCAGAGAGAGTTTGCTTGTCAGAAACGGGTAGAGACATCACGGAATCAGCAGTTCTTGATTCTGCGAAAAAATGGTTGCGAGAACTAGACAATTCGTTGCCTTGCGCGGTTAAATACAAAGCTAACAGCACGGCCACAGGCACGCCTATGGTCAGTTTTTTTGTGTGTGATGTCGATGTGTTAATCTGTTTAAACAGATGATAAATCATGAAGCAAAACAGGATGTAGATGCCGCAGTAGATCTGGTAAAGATAGCGATTGACGATCTTGAGAGGCGTCTCGCTCATACTGCTTAGCGTCAGGTATAGAAACAACGCCAATGCGTGCAGTACTGCCACCAGCGTAAATACTCTTACAAAGCGCAATGCACGCTCGCTCAATGAGTTTTTAATGGTACCGGCACACAGCACCAGGAATTGCAGCATGAGCAAAATCAATAATCCTGAAAAGCAAATAAATACAGCAATGTTTAGATGCTCATCGAACGTTTTACTGACGCTAAACCCCAGTAGTTCTGCAGAATTAACCACCCATAATCGTAGCGTCTCCTGAAGGGTTTCCGGTTCTCTGCTGCCGGAGTAACGATCAAGTGTGCCGATTAGCAGATGGGTGCGGTACATCAGATGGGCGAATGCCAGTACCGGGATCACAGTCAATGCGGCAAGCTTGAAGCACAGTACAACAAAGCTGTTAAAATTCGGGCGTAGGTAAATCAGTATGTAGAGGAAGATACCGCTACCGACACTTGCGGCAAAAAATACCGCCGAATATCGTACGTAGATGCACATCGCCAGTAGCGCACCGCAGGTGAGCCAGAATGCAAGGCTCGCGGAATGGTTGCCAGACAATGTTTGATTGCCGGGCGTGGGCAGTACTAACAGCGTGGCGAGCACCAGCGTGGTGAACACGGGTTCTGTAATCAACCCGGAAACGAAAGACCAGGGCATCGCCATAATATAAAAAAGAAACGAGAATACGATGGCTGCGGTTTTATCAACGTCCATGCGGCGATAAATCAGATACATTACGGTAGTCGCCAGCGCGTGTGAGACCAGATTAAGTATCAGTGCCGCTGTCGGTAGTTCTAATCCCGGGAATGTGGCCAGCGCGACGGCCAGTGGGTAGCCGGGTGGCCAGACAGTTTGTGCTGCAGGAAATACCCCCTGAAAATGAGGCATATATATCAGTGCACTGGTCGAAAAACCGTGGCCTTTCAGCAAGCTACTGGCGGTTGAGAGATACTGCACACCATCGTTGACCACCAGTGACGGGTGCCACGTCAGCACCGCCAGAATATTTAATGCAATGCAGCATAAAAACAGCAGTATAAACAGTAGTTTATGGGGGACAGCCATGGTTAGGGCAGAACCGTATACATGAACTGATTATCGACAACGTAAACCATGGATTAAAGAGTGTGGCGCCATATGCTGCTAATGTAAACGATGAGGCATTGTAAACTGAAGGCCTGCGGTTGTCGCGTGGGTTTTTGTTGTAAACGGCGGGTTTTTGGTATTGACTAAACCCACGTGATCAATGAGTTAGCGGGCGTTCTGCGCCATAATAAACCGGTACTGAATGAAAAAATTTCTGGTGGTCTTGGGTTTTGTTTTCAGTGTGGTTTTTTTATGGCTTGCGCTGAAAGATACTAATCTCGATGAAGTAAAGCATGCGTTTTCGAAGGCCAGGTTGTGGCCGATGATTCCAATGTTTGCGACGCTGTTCGGGTTTTACTGGTTGAAGGCTATTCGATGGAGCAAGCTGCTTTCTCCGTCGCATCGGGTCAGTGGTATACAACTGGTGCCCGCGATGATGGCAGGTGCCGCAGGCAATAATCTGTTACCCGCGCACTTCGGCGAGCTGGTCCGGGTATATTTTGCCGGTAAAAAGTTTGATATTCCCAAAACCACGGTACTTGCCACACTGGTCGTTGAAAGATTATTTGATGTGGTTGTCGTGCTGGTGGTGTTTGCTATCGCGTTAATGGTCGGTGAATATTCAAGCCGGTTTTTTGTGGGCGCGGTGGTGCTGCTTTCTGCAGCGATTGTGATTGCCGTTGCCAGTGTTCTGCTGACGATATACACCGATAAAGTCATTGCGTTTGTCAAAAACAGACTGCCCTTTCTGTCGGTCGGGCTGCGTGAGGAAATTGCTACCCAGATCAGTAATCTGACGACTGGCCTGATGGCGTTGCGTCAGCGCAACCTGTATCTCGAGGTACTGCTGAATTCCCTGGTGCAGTGGCTATTGATGGCAGCTTGTCTTTACTGCGCGTTGCTGGCATTTAATATTGATGCTTCCCCGATGGTGGCGCTGGTGATTCTCGGGTTTACTGTGGTGGGGCTATCGCTGCCGACCAGTCCCGGTTTTTTCGGCACAATCGAATACTGCTATGTGTTGGCGCTCGGTGCAATTGGTGTTGATGCCAGCACTGCGATAAGCGCGGCTATCTACTATCACCTGCCGGCGTGGCTGGTAGTCACGGTAGTAGGGATGGTGTTGTTGCGGGTTTATCACTTCTCTTTGAGTGAAACCCGGGCGGAAATGTCAGACTATTGATCTGCTCTGTCCACCGCACTCCTGATGCCACTTTCTTCTGATATGCTTAGGGTAGCAACGGGAGAAAGCGATGAAGGAAACTATACAACGCAAAGCACCGGTGTGGTACTGGATTGTTGCAGTGGCGGGATTGCTTTGGTTTCTGATGGATTTTATGGCCTTTTACATGCGTGCGTTTGGTGGTGAGGCAATGCTTGCCTCCATGCCTGAAGCGCAGCAGGCGCTGTACCGTGGTATGCCTTCCTGGGTCAATATCGTCTTTGCATTAGAAGTCTTCGGCGGAATACTTGGATGCATCGGTTTACTGCTTAAAAAACGCATGGCACTGTGGTTACTCGGCATTTCTCTGTTTGGTACGCTGTGCCAAACCGTGTACCTGTACTTTTTGTCCGATGCAATCAGCGTGATGGGCTCCATGGCTGTTGTCATGCCACTGGTTGCAATCACTATCACTTGCGTGCTGATCTTTGTCGGCCGCAAAGCAGCCGGCAGAGGCTGGATATCGTAGTCATTCGGGCACTATAAAAGGGCTGCAAACACAGTGCTGACATTTCGCGATGCCGTAGCCGAAGACCTTGAATCACTGGTGGCCCTGCTTGCTGATGATGAGCTTGGATCGACCCGGGAAAATCCGGTGTTGCCACTCGATAGCAGCTATGTGCAGGCATTTGAACAGATCAGTAACGACCCTGGCAATGATCTGTTAGTTGCTATAGATGAAGGGGTGATCGTTGGAATGTTGCAGCTGACGATCATTCCGTATCTTACCCACACCGGCACCACAAGAGCACTGATCGAAGGTGTACGTGTTAAATCGGATGTCAGGAATAAAGGGGTGGGGCAGCAGTTAATTGCTGTAGCAATCCGGCGTGCCAGAAAGCACCAGTGTGGAATAATACAGTTGACCAGTGACAAAACGCGGCCGGATGCCATTCGATTTTACGAAAAACTGGGATTTGTGTGCAGCCATGAGGGATTAAAACTGCAGTTGTAGCACACGTGCAGGCTAGCGCGCCTGTATCTCTTCAATAGTGCGAATAACGTCAGTTGTTTCGTCTGTCGTCAAATGGCCCATCCTCATCGCAATGCGCCAGCTATCACCTCCTGCCAGATTGACAACGCGCCCCTTGGCCTTCTCTATGGTGTATCCCTCAACACCCGAGGTTGCAGGGAAAGCGACGCCCAGGCCATCCTGATCCGGTGTTCGACATATCCAGCGCATACAAACAGGGGCATGATCAGGTTGATAACAAATATAATCAGAGAAACCCTCCGGGTGCCTTTGCAGCGCATGACTGTATCCATCACTGCCTGCTTTCAAATCGATCTCAAATACCACTTCCGGATCGAACGCGAGGCCCGGTTTCAGTACGTGGTGTTGTGTGGGATCTTCGGCCAGCTGTTCAAGAAACTCACGGTAACCCGGCTTCGGTGTGACATGACCGGGGATAGACTTTCGTACCCGCACTGTTTGTGCGGAGTAACTGGCCGAATAGTGTAACTCACCATTGTCGACGGGACAGAAGTTCGCATGTGCCAGGTACATCAGATCCATTGGTGTTTGCTTCAGGTTGTCAACGTTTACTGCGACATCCAGCAGGGCAGCCCCGGCAGATAACGACGTGCTGATAGTCGCGTTGTAGTTTGTGGTAAAGGCGACGGTGTGCTGGAACTGTGCTGCAACTGTGATTTGGTCAGACTGCTCGTCGATGTCGAGCCATGCTGAATCCATCGGTGCGTTAGGCAGTTCGCCATGTAAAGGGTGGCTGTCTGTCGGACCGGGAGCACCAAGACCGGTCAGCCCGCAATGAATGAGAAATGCGCCATAGGTTTCAAGATAGACGCGAGTGTTTTTGGGCTGCTCGAACATTGAGCGCATAGTGAGTTCGCGCCCATCGAATGTTGCCCGCCATACCTGCATGCCCTGAAAGGGAAGCACCACAATTTCACCGCGAGCGTTGGTTACTCGCAATGCCTCCACGCCGCCATTAAAGCAGAAGGATGAAACAGTAAATTCCCCGAACTGGCACAGTGGTTTTTCTTTGTCGTTAAACTGTGCTTGATCAAGCTCGATCCTGACTGGCATGTGTGTGTTTACCTGATTCGGGCACCGGTGCTTTCGTCAAACACAAACAGCCGATCGCTCGGGATGACCAAACCGATCTCTTCGCCTTGCTGGCCGGTAAAGTCCTTGGATGCTTTCACAGAAATCTGGTCACCACCCCAATCGACAGTCACCAGTGTGTGATCTCCGATCAGTTCGTTGGTGTAGATCTTTCCGATGAGTGTGCCCTCTGAAGGCGATGATACGGCGCAATCCTCTGGTCGAATGCCCATCACCGCTTTGTCTATACGACCTTGCACCAGCGTGTTAATACGCACACCCTGGGTGATAAAATCATTGCCTTCAAGCTGACCGTGTACAACATTCATCGGTGGAGACCCGATGAATTGAGCAACAAAGAGATTTGCCGGATCGTTGTATATCTGCGCCGGTGTTGCCAGCTGTTGCAGCACACCTTTTTCCAGAATGGCAACGCGGTGCGCTAATGTCATCGCTTCAATCTGATCATGCGTCACATAGATCGTGGTGATTCCCATAGATTGCTGCATGTGCTTAAGCTCTGCGCGCATGTGACCACGCAGTTTGGCATCGAGATTTGATAGTGGTTCGTCCATCAGAAAAACCGAGGGCCTGCGAATGATTGCACGAGCCAGTGCCACGCGTTGTCGTTGCCCGCCCGAAAGCTCGCGCGGGTAGCGTTCCAATAAACCGTCTAGCTGAACTTGTCTGGCAGCGTCTACCGTCGCAGATTCAATATCTTTCTTTGAAAGTCTGCGCACTTTAAGTGGAAAGCCGATATTTTCGGCAACCGTTTTATGCGGGTACAGCGCATAAGACTGAAAAACCATAGAGATGTTGCGATATTTAGGCAGGATATTAGTGACGTTCTGGTCTTCAATAAAAACCTGCCCGGCAGAAGGCGTTTCGAGACCCGATAATATTCTAAGCGCAGTAGTCTTTCCGGAGCCGGATGCACCAAGCAGCACCACGAATTCTCCAGGGGTAACCTCGAGGTCAAAGTTTTTAAGCACTTGAACTTTGCCGAAACTCTTTTCGATGTTTTCAAATCTGACTGATGCTTTGTTTGAATAGTCTGACACGTCTTAACCCTTTACTGCGCCTGACAGTACGCCTTTGGAAATAAACCGTGTGAGTAAAATTGCCATCACGATTACCGGAATGATCATCACTACAATCAGCGCGCACATTTCCCACCAGAAAATGCCTTTCTCACCTGTATTCTTGGCTGCCACCATGATTGGCATGGTCTGTACTTTGACTGTTGCCAGAAAGACTGCAAAGAGGTATTCATTCCAGCTTAGAACAAGAATCAGCAGGGTGGTTGCAGCAAGGCCGGGGCGAGTGAGCGGCATGACAATCTCCCAGAATATACCGATTCTGGTTGCACCATCAAGTTGGGCGGATTCTTCGAGTTCAATGGGAAGATTGGCAAAAAAGTCGTGCATCAACCAGACAACGATCGGCATGTTTGCGACCGCATAAAGCAGGATCAACGCGATGTGCGTGTCCAGCAGCTTTACTGCCTGAAACATCACATAAATAGGAATGACCACCACAATAGGCGGCAAAATGCGTTGAGAAATAATCCAGAACAGAATATCGCCGTTACCGAGCTGCATCTTAAAGTGCCGGCCAAAAGCGCGAACCATAAAAAAGAACAAAGCAAGTGCGACAGCAGTAGAACCCCACCACGGTACTTTGTAGTAGGTGGTCACCACAATAACACCGATGATCAACAGCACGAACATCATGATATTGCCAAACTTTGGTTTGTACTGTATGCGTGCCAGTGCGTACGCTGCCATCGATCCCACCACCACGCACAGTATCGTTGAAAAGATACTAATGACCACCGAGTTAGTAAATGCCAGATAGATCTTGCAGATCTGGGGTTCCATCGGTGTCATATCAAAAAATGGTGAAAGCACAAAAGCCACGCTGTTATAAGCCAGTAATCCAAACTGGCGCCCAATGGCGGCAACATTGCAATTCGGGTCTTCAGTAAACTGGATTCGCCATGCACTCAGCGTGGGTTGGAAGTCTACAAATGGAATATAAAACGGCCCCTGATTTACAGCGGC
>CALHCI010000013.1 GCA_937931165.1 uncultured Granulosicoccaceae bacterium | reverse complement strand
CTACATGGGCTTTGGTTTCTATCTGATGTTTGGTATCAGCGCACCGATGACCGAAGCCAAACAAATTATTGGCAACACCCCCACCCCGCTTGAATTTCTTTATCAACTTGCGTTCTGTGCAACCGCTGCCAGCATTGTCTCAGGTGCTGTGGCTGAACGCATAACTTTTAGAGCTTATCTGATTATCACCATGGTGATGTCAGGCCTGATGTACCCTGCTGTCGGTCATATGGTGTGGGGCAATATGTTCAACCCTGACACCACAGCCTGGATTGCAGAGCTCGGATTTGTCGACTTTGCAGGCGCTACCGTTGTACATGGCGTTGGCGCTGCTGCGGGTCTGGTGGGTGCGATAATGCTTGGTCCAAGAGCGGGAAGGTTCGATAGTGAAGGCAACCCGCAACCATTGCCTGCACACAACTCGGTCATTGCACTAGTGGGTGTTTTGTTACTGCTGTTTTGCTGGCTGGGTTTTAATGGCGGCAGTATTTCCCCGTCAGATCCGTTACTGCCAAGAGTTCTTTTAAATACCTTAACCGGTGCTGCATTCGGGTCAATCATGGGATTGATTGTCGGCGCATGGCTGGACAACGGCATATTCAATCCATCGCGTGTATGCAATGGCATGATCGGCGGACTGGTTGCCTGTACCGCCGCAGTAAATACTATGTCTACTGTCGAAGCAATCATTATCGGCACATTGGGCGGAGCGTTGGCAACATGGTGCGCAGAGGTATTGTTAACAAAATTCAAACTCGACGATCCGGTTGATGTCGTTGCCACCCATGGTATAGCGGGAGTTTTCGGTACGCTGGCAGTTGCTTTTGTCGGACCTCTTTCTGCGCTCCCGACTGGCAACAGACTACACCAGTTGATTGTTCAGAGTGGCGGCGCTCTTCTGCTGTTGAGTTTTGTTGCTATCATCACGTACTGTACGCTTTCACTGGTTCGGCGTTTTGGAACGCTGCGTGTCAGCGCAGAAGATGAACACCTGGGCCTGAACTACACAGAACACGGTGAATCCATTGGTTCCGGTCGACTGCAGCTCGCACTTGAATCACGAATACAGGGAACCACCGGATTCAATGACCGTTTTGATGTAGCCAGCAACGATGAAAACTCAGAGCTGGCTTCGGCCATGAATCAACTTTTAGACAAACACGAACATGCAAGAAAACAGATTCATTTATCTGAAAAACGATTCCAGCACTTTGCCGAAACCGCATCAGACTGGTTATGGGAAACAGATAATCAATTAATTCTGGTAACCATAGATACCAATACAACCAGCCAGCACGCTGAAATTGAACTTGGACTTGAAGCCTCTATCGGCAAGCCTTTCTTTGAATTATTGCAAGTAACCGAACAAGACCGTATGCTTGTGCAGCGCTGCATAGAACAACAACAGGCAACCAACACTTTCGAAGCAAAGATTAAAGCCCTCGATGGCACTCATCACGCAGTAGTGGAGGTTCGCGGTGTCCCCTACTACACACTTACCGGTGACTTTCAGGGATATCGCGGGACAATATGCGATATCACACCACGCAAAGCTGCCGAAAACCGCGCGATATTTTTGTCCTTACACGATGAACTCACCGGCCTGCCGAATCGTCGAGCGTTATCGAACCGGCTAAAAAACCTGCTGGAGGCAGCGGATCAAAACGGCCTGACTGCAGTAGTTGCAGGAATTGACCTTGATGGCTTTAAGAGCATAAACGACAGCTATGGTCACGCCGCCGGCGACACCCTGTTGAAGCAGGTTGCACAGCGGCTGGAAGCGTGCCGCAGACCTGATGATCTCGTATTCAGAACCGGGGGTGATGAGTTTGTGATGGTGCTAACCGGCTTTATACCGGACGATGCACAGAAGATGGCTGAAAATATCTGTTCTAACATGATTACGGAAGTCAGTCGTGAGTACATAGTAGACACCAATAAAGTAAGCATAGGTGCCAGTATAGGCATTGCCCTCTACCCCCAACACAGTGATGGCTCCGACAATCTCGCGCTACTGGCAGATCTCGCTTTATACGCAGCCAAATCCCAAGGTAAAGGCAGGGTCATCACTTTCGAACCAAAGATGGATACTGATGCCAAGCACCGTCGACAGCTTGAACACGACCTTAGAACCGCCATTGCAGAACATCAGTTTTATCTGATGTACCAACCCTTGCTTGCCACCAGCAGTGAACAACTGGCCGGTTTCGAGGCACTAATCCGATGGAACCATCCACTACGTGGTGAGATACCACCAGGCAGCTTCATAGATGTCGCCGAGCAATTGCATCTGATGGATGAGATTGGTGAGTTCGTACTTCGGGAAGCCTGCTTATTCGCCAGTCAATGGACTTATGATTCCAGCCAATACACTCCTATCATCGCCGTCAACGTATCTCCGGATCAACTTCGCAATAGCGGCTTCACGCAACTGGTTAAATCGATACTCGACGAAACCGGACTCGACCCGGCCAGACTGGAACTCGAGATTACCGAAAACGTACTCGTGCATGATATGAAACAGGCACAAGACGTGTTGCTGGAACTCACCACACTTGGGGTGTCAATCGCGATTGATGATTTTGGCAGCGGTCAGACGTCGTTGCGATATCTGAACAAATTTCCAATATCGAAACTAAAAATAGATCGATCATTCATTAGACACTTATGCGCGGACAACAAGGCAGCAGAGATTACCCGGTCTATCGTCGATCTCGGTCGCAAGCTCGGCGTTTCGGTTCTCGCCGAAGGGGTCGAAGAACAAGGCCAACTTAATATTCTGAAAAACTGGGATTGCGATCAGGTACAGGGGTTTCTATTTTCGAAGCCGGTCAGACAAGAACAAGTCACCGAGTATTTGTCCATGGATCACGACGAGCCGGTAAAAAAGGCAGTTGGCCAATAAAAAGTCTTTCCGACATGGAGTTAAAGCCGTAGTAACTAATCTTCCCTGCAACCCACAGCGCATTAGGCTGCGCTTTGCAAATCACCATGCATTTGGTTTAGGTTTTCAATCGCTTCCGGCACATTTCCGCTGGCCATGGGTCGCGAGTAAAAGAAACCCTGCACAACGTTAATGCCCAGGTCGGCAACCTGATCATGCTGCAGGTCTGACTCAACACCTTCTGCCACGGTTTCCAGCCCCAGTACATCTGCAATAGAGGCAATGGTTGCTGTGACAGAATGCGAAACACCAGGCGTTGAATTGAGCCTTGAAATAAATGAACGATCTATCTTTAACGTACTCACCGGCAGGTCCTGCAACTGACTTAACGAAGAGTAGCCCGTGCCAAAATCATCCAGTGCTATCTTAATACCTGCCTCCCGAAGCCTGACCAGACATCGGACAACCCACTCAGAGTCTGCCATAAAAACGCTCTCTGTCAGTTCAAGTTCTATCGCTGCGGTATCAAGATCATAGTAGTCCAGCGTAGAGATCACCTTTTCCACAAAATCCGGCTGCATGATCTGATGAACAGACACATTAATTGCCACGCGCAATCCAAAGTCAGTTTCACTGAGCCAACTGGCCGCCTGACGACAGGCCTCATTCAGTACCCAGTTGCCCAACGCTGGCATCAGGCCGCACTCTTCCGCAATAGTGATAAACTCGGCAGGAGGTATCTGCCCTCGTTGCGGGTGGTTCCAGCGCACTAGTGCCTCCACTGCATCTACACGGTTCTTTGCCAGATTAAACTGAGGTTGGTAATACAGTTCGAGCTGTTTGTCTTCCAGCGCTATCGTCAGATCACGCTCGATCGATAGCCGGTTTTCAAATTCATCTGACATTTCCGTTCTGAAGCTTTCAACACAGCTTTTTCGACTAAGCTTGCCTTCACGTTTGGCAAAAAACATAGCGTAGTCAGCGTTTACCTGTAAAGCGGCAGCTGTTGTCGCATCATTCGGATAACAACTTACTCCAATGCTTGCACCAATGTTGATCGTGCCTTCGTCAATACTGAAATCACGCTCAAGTTCGTTCACTATACGACTGGCAAGTCGCAATGGCTCTATATCATTTCCCGGTTGAAAAAGAATTGAAAACTCGTCCCCCCCCAATCTGGCCAGGCACATGCGTTCGTCAACACAGGATGACAATCTGGCTGCCACCTTCACCAGTAGCGCATCTCCTACCGAATGCCCCATAGAGTCATTTATCGCTTTGAACTTATTCAGGTCTATCGACAGCAACGCAAGTTTGCCTGCCGACAGCGCCGCCTCTTCTACAGCATCGCAAATATGCTCTGCAAAATAACGACGGTTCGGTAGTTGCGTCAAATCATCATGGGTAGCCTGATGCTGGACCTTTCTGGCAATGCCTGTGGACAAGGCAGCCATGCCAACGCACAACAGCACCAGCAGTGTGTCAAGCACCAGACCCTGGTTCGCTTTTAAAGCAATGGCGTGTGCTGTGTCCAGTGTATGCACCATCGCTTCATTGACGAGAATATCGATTGACTCTCCAATATTGGTGTCGATTTTATGCCACGCAGACTGCAGATCTGAATCAGATTTCATCGCCGCGAGCTGCTCAATCAGTTGAACCTGTATCGCCTTGTAATTTGGCCACCCGACCTGTAAAAACTCATGGTAACTGCTTTCAAACGCTGTGTTTTCTACCTTGTCACCACTGCGATCAAGAATCTGATCCAGATCAAACACCGCATGATCGGCAATCTGCTGCTGTTGACGGAGCCGCAACAACAATCCTTCGTTGTCTAACTGATCCTGGTTAAAACTAATACTCTGTTCGGCAGCCAGATCAAGCATTGTACCAATCTGCATTGTCGATTCACGCAACGACCACAAAGCATCTTTCAGCCCGACTGCTGATACGACTTCATGATAATTTTTATGAGGCAGAATATGACCACTAACCCTGAGGTTATTTGTCTGCACTATCAGATCACTGTAGATGTCGAATAACCGCATAGGGAAATCAGCATCTCTTATGGTCCCTTCTACACCAGCATTGAGTTGAAAGGACGTACGCATATCTGTGAGCTCCGCAAAGCTATTGCCGAGTCTGCTCACCAACTGGTCAACTGTTCCACTATGATGTCGTGGGTCACTGGATTCCGGATTTCGCAGGCTGTTGAATTGTCGAAGCACTGTACTCAAAAGTTGATTGGAAGTAAGTGCCTGGCGTTGATACTCGGCCAGTACCAGTTTATTCAGCTGTGGGTGCCTGAACAGTCTGTGCGCCAGGTAGCGCTCTGTGCCAAGGCTATCGGCGAGCTTAAATAGCTCTACCTCTGGTGAGACAGACGCTTGAATCCGTGCGGCATCTGTGCGCTGGTCGTAAACCTCGAGCCAGAAAGTAGTGGAAAGCCAGAGTATTAGCAGGGTAGAAACGAAGCTAACAGCAATGAGATTTTTATTAACTTTCTTTTTTATATTCACGGTGTCAACTCAAATCCGGTGCGTTTTTTATGGACAACTGGCAACTCATCGTCCGTGGAATCTTTATAGATCTCCTATACTGAAAATTATCGCTCGTCTGTCACTCCGCTTGTGCCCTGGCGTACTAACTTCCTGCTACACCCAAAGATAAACGGCTGGGTGACCCATTTTTTAACAATTGGTTATTCAAGTTGTTGTGGTAACGAGGCTTTGCGCACGCAAAGTGTTCGAAAGTCCTGATAACTGCGACAGCGTTCCGATAACGTCGGCTGCCGCAACCCGCAACTGTGAAGCCCGCACTAACTGTCTGTGATGAGATCGACGCACCTGTGTTTACTTTCTGTTCATGTTTTTCTTAATTTGCGTTTACATCGTTGACAGGATGTATTTAAACCAATCCCTATACGCTTTGCTAAGCGTTGCAACAGGGCACCGCTCCGATACCAAAACCCTCCAACCATCCAGGATGAGCACATGAACCAACGCATCCCGAAATTGCTATCACTTTCTATCGCACTGGGTATTACCAGTTTCAGTGCCACTGCGGGCACAGAAGCGACCGTTTCTGATGACGTCATATCCGGTCAAAGAGCCGCGCTCGCTGCAGCAACTGACGGCGCTGGCTTTGGTCCGCAATCGCCACGCGATATTGACACAATCACAGGCACCAACGATCGAATTTTCGAATCTGCACCCGACTACACAGAAATGAACCTCTGCAACATTCATATGCATGAAGGCGCCGAGCACAAAGGCGGTGAAGTCACCAGATACGCCGGCAACGGCAATGGCAAGGGCTACGGCACGGGATTTCTGTACAGCGGAGCGCTTTCAGCTGAAGAATTAGCGCCTATTGAAATGACTGTTGGTGGAGGTGAACACGGAGAGCTGCAACCCGGTGATACCATTGAGGTTCACTACGTGCACACAACAGCCAAGGTAACTCCGGGCCCCACGCTCGGTTCGTGCCTCAGCGACGCGATTGCCAATCCGCAGCTACGCGTTGAAACGCAGGTATTTGTGTTAGTGAATGACGATAACGCGCTTGATTTCATAACCCTGACTGAAGTCAGTGAGAAGAACGGACTGCACCAGGCACTGAACATCCCAACAGACACTGGCGCACCCATTCAGTACACGGGTTCGACAACCGGTCCCGGGTACAATGAAAAAGGCTCTCCATTTCAGGTCAGCTGGAGTGTCCGGCCGAAAGTTGCCAAGGTCAACATTGCATCTGTCGGCACGTGGTTCTCTGACAATATCTTTAAGGAAGACCATGCGCACGGTGTTAGAAACCTGGTAACCAATCCGTCACTGCTGTCCTCAATGTAGCAGTTAGTAAACAGGTAGCCGGGGCCAACCCGGCTACTTTAAAATTTCTGCATACTATTGGCAATTGCAACACGCAAGGGCTGTTATTATTAGCGCGCGTGATGTTTACCCGCCACCGCAGAAATGAAAGCAGTCCTGAAATGAGCTCGTTAAGCTTGGGAAAAATATGACCCGATCCGTTAAGAACAGCCTGAAAGGGCGTCTGGTTGTTACCGGTATCACATTGTTTTTACTAGTGTTGCTGGCTTCTATCGCGCTGCTCTATACCGCCCGTCAGTATAACTTTTATCTCGAAAGAAGCGCTCGTGCACAGCATGTCTATGCGAGCTACCGCGCGGTTTCGGATCACACCTACCGCAAGCTCAATGCGATTGGTGAAATCGTCGAAAGCGGCACATTGACCAATCTTCAGGAACGCTACAGAAACAAAGAAGCGCTGCGTACTGCACTGCGCGATGTTAGAGAAAATATTGCCGCAGAACTCACCCTTGTCGGCGATGTTAAGGAAGCAGAAGAGCTGGAACATTTCAATAAAATAGAACTGCTCGCAGAAGAAATTATTCGGGGTAGTGAACTGGTCAGAACCGCTGTCGCCAACAACAATGAAACTGATGCACAAGCGTCGCTTGGCAACCTGCGCAGCCATGAAGTTGAAGGGAGCTTTATCCGTCTAATCGACGAGGCACTCTCCGAAGAACTGCGTGAGGTAAGAGAAACGCAACTGGTCGCTCAGGAGCTGAACAACGTTCTTACGCGCCTGCTGTCTCTGTTGTTTATCTGCTTTATATTCTTTGGTGCCTACCTGCTTATCACAACATGGCGTGCCCTGACCCGTTCGGTATCAGCTTTTGAACACGCGGCGACTGCCTACCAAAGCGGGGATTTCTCTTATCGGGTGCCCAACAATGTCGAACAGGAATTCTCAGGGCTTGGTGCC
>CALHCI010000012.1 GCA_937931165.1 uncultured Granulosicoccaceae bacterium | reverse complement strand
TGTGCTGCTGCGCTAACGCTGGCATCCCTGCCGCTTTTGCCCGTTGGATCGACAATACTCAAAACCTATCAACACGCTATTAGAGCACTGAGCGTTTTTCTGTTGGCTGTCTTCTCGGCTCTGCCCACCGCACGCACGCTGTTAAACGCTGAGCGTTTGCACACTAACCGTATTGAGATTTCGTAGAAGGGCTCGGTATTACTCTCTCATTTGTGAGGGTTTCGTAAAAGGCACGATATCACCCTCCCGATTGCGCCCGCGTGCGGGCTAGGCAACGGGAAGGGTGCTCCGCCGTAGCTCATACTCGTTTCAATTCAAGAACGATTTAAGCGGGCGGCGTAGGGTGGCACAAGCCAAAGCGCTTCAACCAGTTTTTACCATGAAGGTGGATGCGCCGCGGGCTTACACTACCCCTGTGCTTTGGCACGCTACATAAAAGACGCTGCAACGACTTCCGGAATCGAATAGACAAGTTTCGTTATAACCCACGTGCAGAACTTACCGCTCTCTGTCGTCAATTGCCTGTTTTAAAAGTATTGCATTAACGTTCGCTCCAGCACTTCAAGATGCGCTGGCTCAGAGAGTCTGTGATCTCCATCTTTTATCAGCGTCAATTGCGTATCGGTGGCCGTTAGTGTGTTCAACAGTTCAATTGATAACGCATAGGGCACATCGGTATCGTTTGTGCCATGCAGCATCCTGACCGGTACGTTAAGTTCAACGCTGGCACCCAATACACAGTGTTGTCGGCTCTCTTCAATAAGCTTGTTTGTGATGGGGTAGGGGCTGCCATCATCGTATTTCGATGGCATTAGTATCTGGCCTTGTTGTTTAAGCTCGTTAAGTTGCTGTTGATTAAAACGCTTCTTCATTAGCCGCTCGGTAAAGTCCGGGGCCGCGGCAATGGTGATTAATCCGGCCAGTCTTTCTTTTCGTTGTATGGCCGCGAGCACGGCTATCCAGGCGCCCATACTCGAGCCGATGAATATCTGTTTAGCCGGTGTCTTTATATGGTCGATCACACAGAGTGTGTCAGACAGCCATGCGTCAATGCTGCCGTCGGTAAATGCACCTCCGGATACTCCATGCCCGGAGTAATCAAACCGGGTGTAGGGTATGTTTTCTTTTGCACATACCGCTTCAAGCGCCAGTGCTTTCTGGCCGTTCATACTGGAATTAAAACCACCACAAAAAATAACGCCAGTTGTGCCGATGGCTGGTCGATGGTGGTAGGCGATGTTAATGCCTTTATTGCTGAGCGTCTGGTGCGTCATGGTGTTCAGTATTTTGCTTCCAGTACGGGTTCCAGTATCTCCCAGACATTGTCGAGCATAATCGGCTGTGCCTTTTCGTTAGGGTGGACGCCGTCACTCTGGAACCACTCCAAACCAGACTCCAGCCCGTTCAGTAAAAAGGGTACCAGCAGTGCATCGTTTTCCTCGGCCACATCAGTAAAGGTGTTGGTAAAAAGGCGTGTGTATGCTGCACCATAGTTACTCGGTATCTGCATGCCCACAATCACAACCTGCGCGCCGGCATCGGTCGCGAGTGTTGTCATTTCTGTGAGGTTTTGCTTCATCTTTTTTATCGATAACCCGCGCAATCCGTCATTGCCGCCCAGCTCAATTATGACAATCACCGGTTGGTATTCTGCCAGTAACCCGGGGAGCTTGGTCAGGCCGTTGGCGGTGGTGTCACCAGAGACACTTGCATTGACAACCTCAACGCTATAGCGGGTCCCTTCAATACGATCACTGAGTTGTGCTACCCAGCCCTTGTCCACCGGAATACCGTAGGCCGCACTGAGGCTGTCACCAACAATCACTATCTTGTCAGACGCGGCAAAGGATAGTGAACCGGTAAACAGCAACACCAGGCTGATCCAGCGAATCCACAGATTTCGTGTTGCCTTACCGTGGGTCAGGCTTGCTATTTTATGGTTGATCATCATGTTAACCGGATTGTTTGGAACGACTAAAATCTTCTGCCCCTGTTTAACAGAAACAGTGCTCGGCATGTATGTCTACCCCGAAATACTCAACAGAACCTGCTAACGAATGACCATTTTACAAGCCACTGATTTGCGCAAGGAAGTGTCCAGTGCTGACGGCACGCTGACGATTCTCAAGGATATCAACCTATCCCTGAACGCAGGCGAAGCGGTGGCGGTGATTGGTCCGTCCGGTTCGGGTAAGTCAACGCTGCTGGCGCTGCTGGCGGGGCTTGATTCACCGACCAGCGGAGAAATTCACTTGCTCGATCAACCGCTGCATCAACTGGATGAAGATGGCAGAGCGGCTATTCGCGCCGCACAGGTCGGCTTTGTGTTTCAGTCTTTTCAGTTACTGCCCGGTCTCACCGCGCTTGAGAATGTCATGTTGCCGCTGGAGCTTTCTGCGATCAGTGATGCAAAAGCCCTTGCAACGCAGCAACTGGATCAGGTGGGGCTTGCCGCCCGCCAGAAGCATCTGCCTTCGCAGCTGTCCGGAGGTGAGCAGCAGCGGGTAGCGCTGGCCAGGGCTTTTGTGACCAACCCAAGGGTGCTGTTTGCCGATGAACCCACCGGCAATCTTGACCGCGCCACCGGTGATGCGGTGGTGGAGCTGATGTTTACCATGCGTGCGGAAAACGGTTGTGCACTGGTGCTGGTCACCCACGATCAAAGACTTGCAGAGCAATGTGACCGCGTATTAAACATGCACGAAGGACAGCTGCAGTGAGTGAAGTCACGCTAACAACCAGTGTCGGGCTGGCGCTGCGTCAGCTAAAACGCGAGATTCGCCTGCCGGAGTACCTGGTGCTGTTTTTTGCGCTGGTACTTTCTGTGGCCGCGGTGACCTCTGTAGGTTTTTTTGCCAACCGGGTAGAGCGTGCAATGGCAGCACAGGCGGCCACGCTGCTGGCTGCGGATGCCGTGGTGTCGTCTCCTCAGCAGATCACCAGTGACTTGCGTGATCTTGCAAGTACCGCCAACCTTGCTACCGCCGATGTGACCGAATTTCCAAGTGTTGTGTTAAACGACGAAGGCGAGACTGCGCTCGTGTCAGTCAAAGCTGTTGGGCCTGAGTACCCGCTGCGTGGTGAGATCAGACTGACCGATGAGCTCTATGCACAAGACTTTGCGGCGACTTCGATACCGGCTGGCAATGAAGTCTGGATCGACCCGCGAGTGGCTGGCAATCTGTCGATTGAAGTTGGTGATACGCTGGCACTTGGTGAACTGCAGGTTAAGGTAACCGCATTTATAGCGTTCGAACCTGACCGCTCCGGTGATGTGTTTCAAATGGCACCAAGGGTGATGATGCCTGCCGCTGATCTTGCTGCCAGTGGTCTTCTGGGTGAGGGCAGTCGAGCACGTTACCGCTTTTTAGTGGCTGGTACCGAAACCGACATTGACCGCTTCGAACAGCAGGTAGAATCACTTGATGATGCCAACCTGCGATATCAAAACGTAGAACAGGGCCGCCCTGCGGTGCAGTCGGCACTGGTTAATGTACGCAAGTTTCTGGGGCTTGCTGCCGCCGTGGCCGTGTTGCTGTCGGGTGCCGCAGTGGCGCTTGCCGCCAGACAGATTGCCGAACGCGATATGGACACCAGTGCAGTGATGCGGGCATTCGGAGCGCAGTCCGGCACTGTGATTCAAATGGTTCTGATTCGTCTGGCCGCTATTGCGCTCATTGCGGCGCTTATCGGGAGTATGATTGGGTATCTCGCACAGTTTGTTTTATCCGGGTTGCTGGCAAAGTGGTTTGTTACCGAGTTGCCTGCGCCTTCGTTGCTGCCCTTGGTCGGTGGTATTGCCAGTGCGGTATTGGCGCTTGCAGGGTTTTGTTTTCCTGCAATAACCCGTGCTGTCGATACCCCTGTGGTACGCGTGCTAAGGCGTGATCTGCCGGTGGTGCGTCCGTCAGTTAAGCTGGTATTGTTTAGCGGATTGGTTGCCATGCTGTTGCTACTGACCTGGCTAACCAGAG
Organism: uncultured Granulosicoccaceae bacterium; assembly: GCA_937931165.1. GTDB lineage: Bacteria > Pseudomonadota > Gammaproteobacteria > Granulosicoccales > Granulosicoccaceae. Next base: position 8,364 of record CALHCI010000012.1, on the reverse strand, counting down.
ATATAACGCTGGGTGCCTACCTCATTGCCGGCACACTGGTGGTTACCGGTCTATTGTGGGGCATCTCACGTTTGTTAATAGCGCTTGCCAACCGGGTGCAGTCACCCATGTGGCGTCGTGCGCTTGAGGCGATCAGGCGCAGACCCAACAGTGTCAGTTTACAGGTGGCCGCATACAGCGTTGGTTTACTTGCGTTGTTATTGCTTGCGATAGTACGCAGTGATGTACTGAATGCCTGGCAAACACAAATCCCTGAAGATGCACCTAACTTTTTTATGGTCAATGTGCAGCCACAGGAAGTCGAGGCGGTGAGTCAGTTCCTTGAGGGGAGAGGTATTTCGGAACCCACGCTGTATCCAATGATAAGAGGGCGTTTGCAGTCCATTAATGATCGTACTATCGGTGAAGGTGGTTTCACCAATGAACAGGCCAGACGCATGACAGAGCGCGACTTTAATTTGTCCTATCTGGCGCAACCGAGAGAAGACAATGAAGTCGTTGCCGGTGAATGGTGGCCTGCCGATACTGATCAGCCGCTATTTTCGGTTGAAGAAGAATTCGCAGAAGAAACCGGCATAGCACTGGGTGACACATTGCACTTTAAAGTGGCAGACAAAGACGTCAGCGGTGTGGTCAGTAATCTGCGTAAAGTGGAATGGGAATCCTTTGCGGTCAACTTTTTTGTGGTTGGCACACCTGTGGCGCTTGCTGATAAACCGTCAAGCTTTGTCGCCAGTCTTCATGTGCCTGACAACCAGAACGATTTTGTACGTGAGGTGGTAAAGCAGTTTCCCGGTGTCACCGTGCTTGAGATCGGCAGTATGATAGAGCGCGTCACCGGTATTCTCGAAAGAGCAGCACTCGCGGTGCAGTATGTTTTTGTGTTTACACTGGTTGCCGGCGTACTGGTACTGATCGCAGCCGTACTGGCGAGTCGCCGTGAGCGCTTCCATGAAACCGCAATCCTCAGAACACTGGGGGCATCGCGTGCGTACCTTGCACGCAGTATGAGTCGTGAATTCCTGATGATCGGTCTGCTGGCAGGTCTGATGGCGTCATCCATTGCCGCGCTGTTGGCCTGGGGTGTTGTTGAACAGGTAATGAGTCTGGAATACCGCTTTAATGTTGCACTTTGGATAACCGGTGTACTGGCGGGTGTGGCCGGTATCTGGATCGCCGGTGTGCTGGTCAGCAGGCCGGTGCTGCGGCAGTCGCCGGTGTCGGTCATTCGAAGTCAGATGTAAATGATCGCTCCCGGTGGTTTATAATGGCCGCTTAGCCCTGCGATATCGCCGTCCATGCGCCACTCATATGAACCACACATAGATCGACTGAGCACGCTTGACAGCAGTGTTCAATACCTGACGGAAGGCTATGCCGCGAGTGCAAAGCCAATCATCACAGAGGCGGCTACCTGCGTCTGGCCATTGCGTGATTCCACCGAAATTCTGCCGGACCCGTTTGTCGTGGCTGCGGTGTTAAAAGAGCTTGGTGCAGACAGCGACTGCATTGTTGCCACCTTGCTTGGTTGCCACAAAGCCAGAACCAATATCCCCAAAGAGTCTTTGCCTTCTGCATGCAGCGCCAGTCAGTTGCACCTCATAGAGGGGGTGCGCTGGCTGAACAGTTTTTCAAGTGATGGCGGGCAACTATCCTCCCGTGAAGATGATCGCAAGCTGCAGGCAGAGCGAGTGCGGCAGTTAGTATTAGTCATGATTGAAGATGTTCGTGCACTGCTGATAAAACTGGCGTTCCGTGTGCAACGACTACAACTGTTGTTAAAGTTACACGATGCAAGCGCTGTGGCAGTTGCCCGTGAAACTTTGGATATCTACGCACCGCTTGCCAATAGGTTGGGGGTGGCGCAACTTAAGTGGCAACTCGAAGATTTATCGTTCCGGATTGTTGAACCCGATACTTACAAACGCATTGCCAAATCACTTGAAGAAAGACGTGAAGACAGAGAAAATTATATCAGCAGCTTTGTAGATACTTTGTCTGAACAGTTAGGTAAAGCCGGTATGGCTAATGTTGAAGTCAGAGGGCGGCCCAAGCATTTGTATTCCATTTGGAAAAAAATGCAGCGTAAGCGTGTTGAAGTAACCGACCTTTACGATGTTCGTGCGGTACGCGTTCTGGTTGACGACTTGCAACAGTGCTACGCAGCGCTTGGTGTGGTGCATACCGGCTGGCAGCATTTGCCGCGTGAGTTTGATGACTACATCGCCAACCCTAAAGAAAACGGTTATCAGTCGTTGCATACGGCGGTGATTGGTCCAATGGGTAAAGCACTCGAGGTACAGATTCGCAGCCGTAACATGGATGCAGATGCAGAGCTTGGTGTTGCCGCACACTGGCGCTATAAAGAAGGCAGCAGTGAAGATTCACGTTTGCAGAAAAGTATAAACTCGCTGCGCTCAGTGCTCGACAGCCACGGTGAGTCTGATGAGCAACTGCTTGAAGTGTTTAATACCGAAGTTTTTTCTGACCGCGTTTATGTGTTTACACCGAAAGGTGCGATTGTTGATTTACCGGCGCAGGCCACACCGCTCGACTTTGCTTACCACGTACATACCGAAATCGGTCACCGGTGTCGGGGCGCCAAAGTAAATGGTCGCATCGTGCAACTGGGGCATCAACTTCGCAACGGTGATCAGGTAGAAATACTGACCGGTAAAAACAGTAACCCGAGCCGTGACTGGATGAACAAAAGCCACGGCTATCTGCACACCAGCCGGGCGCGAGGCAAAGTCAGGGCGTGGTTCAATGTACGTGATCAGGAAGTGCATCTCGAAGACGGCAGGCAGATTGTCGAGCGTGAGCTAAAACGCATGAATGCGCGTGAAGTGTCGCACGGACTGCTCGCAGAGAAATGCAATGTAGAAAAAGGTGATGCGTTTTACATTGCGGTGGGTCGCAACGAGATTGGTCACAGCAAGCTGACCTCGGCAATCATGGGGCTGCAGGAACCGGGGCAAAAAATTGCTGAACACAAACCCCGCTTCCAGCAACGCCCGGCTAAAACGGATGATGTGCAAGTCAGTGGGGTCGGCAGTCTGCTGACGCAAATGGCTAACTGCTGCAAACCGGTGCCCTACGATACCATTATCGGTTTTATCACCCGTGGCAAGGGGGTAACCGTACATCGAAGTGACTGCGCCAACATCCTCAACCTGCGGTCGCATGAGCAGGCGCGTTTAATAGAAGTTGACTGGGGTACTGATACGCATGGCGACTACGCGGTTAACATAGAACTTGAAGCCTACACTCGCGCGGACCTGTTGAGAGATATAGCCGTGGTGGCTGCCAACGAAGGGGTGAATATATCGTCAATGAACACAGAGTCAGATGATATGGAACTCACCTCTACCATGCGCATGACACTTAACGTAAACAGTATTGAACAGCTAGTGGCAGCGATGGACAAGCTACGCGGGCTGCGTAACGTGATCAGTGTTGAAAGAATGGCCAAGTAAATAGCCAGGTAGAACATAAAAGTAGCAGGGGCTTGGCTTGCTAAAGAGCGCGACACCGTAACCGCCAAACGAAAATACCCGATAGCCAAAACCGAATCTTGCCTGCACCACAATTGACCTGCACTACAATTTAATTGAGCAGCAGATAAAAGCCGCCGCACATCATCACAAGGCCCACCAGAAATTTCATAATTCCGCCTGGTGTGCCACCTGCGCCTTTTAGTTTTCCAGTGATCTTTGCCGTCCGGGTCTGGTTAGTTATTCTTGTGTTGGCGCAACGCGTTGCCGAAATCTTCAAACAGCTTTCGGTTTGTCGGGTTGGTTTGCGGATCGTATTCGGCATGCCACTGAACACCCACCGCAAATCCGCCGGCATCCTTGACGGTGATTGCCTCTGCGGTGGAGTCTTCTGCGACACCTTCTACAATGACGCGTTCTCCCGGCTCGAGAATGCCCTGACCGTGCAGTGAATTGACGCGAATGGTCTGCTTGCCAAGCAGCTTGGCAAAGTAGCCGTCAGCGATCAGGTTAACGTCGTGCCGATCACCGAAAACGTAATCGATGTCCGGATGGATATCACCGTTTTCGAGCCGTGGCATGCGGTGATTCATACGACCGGGAAGGTCTCTGATTTCGGGGTGCAGTGTACCGCCCAGCGCCACATTCATCTCCTGAAATCCACGACAAATACCAAACAGCGGAATGTTCTTGCCTATGCAGGTTTCAACCAGCGCAAGCGCAGTAGCGTCTCGGTCTGCATCGTACGGTTCGTAGGCCGGACTTGCCGGTTTGCCGAAAAGATCCGGGTGTACATTGGCGCGAGCACCGGTCAGCAGAATGCCGTCAACGGTGTCGAGCAGGGTGGCGATGTCGGTAACATCAGGAATGCCGGCAAACAGCAGCGGCAGTGCATCGGCGACTTCGGCAACAGCGCGGAAGTTGTTTTCACCTCCCATCTGTACGAAGAATCGTTCTTCAAGGTGATGCGAGTTGCCTATTATTCCTACAACGGGGCGGGTCACAATTGATCCTTCGGGGTCTGGGTAGAGACTGAAATGTTATCAGTAATAAAAATCTGTGCCGGAGCGACCGGCTTTGTCACTATCTTAACGAAAACGGGGGGTGAAATCGCCCCCTGTGGTTGGGGGGTCTTTGCTTAGCTTGTGTTGCTCAGCTTGTGTTGCGTTCGCTGCGCTCAAGGTGATTAGGTTCGCCTGCGGCGGGCGGTGGGGTGTCGCCTGCAGCGGGCGCTACTTTTGAAAAGCGCAAAAGTAGCCAAAACGCTCTTCGCGAATGATTGGCCCTGCGGGTGGCGCTCTGTGCGGAGGGTTGGTGTTGTTTTGAGGTCTAGCGTGCAGTCATGATGATCATGCTTCGTAGGTAATGCGCCATTTTGAGTATTGCCGCTCCAACGGGCCGCGCAGACGTGCATCCATGCACTGCTGCGCTAACGCTGGCATCCTGCCGCTTTTACCCGTTGGATCGACAATACTCAAAACTGATCAGCCCGCTGGTAAAACGCTGGTAAAACGCTGATGCGTGATGGTTGTTACTTGATTTTAGCGATTATTTGGTTCGCTCAGCGGTGTCGGAGGTGCCCAAGTGCATGATGGTTTGCATAAGTGTTTGCTTGGGACAGCCCTTCTGGGTGACGCTCGCTGCAAGCGACACCCATAAAGCTGAGCGGAGCGAACGAAGTGAATACTCGCACCGCCTAAAGGCGGTGGCTTCAAGTTATGCGATCCCTTGTACTTCAGCCCGGCCAGGAGTCACTTCGATTAAACATATAACAAGTCATTACTTTGATTTGCGCTTACTTGCACTTTTTGCAGCACTCAGCCTTTTGTTCGATTCGCAGCCCGCTTCAGTGGCTACAATCAGGTGCTGCATTAACACCGAAACGAACCAGCTGTCTTATAAGGATCATACTGAGAAGTTCGCCACCATTGGCAAAGCGCACTACCTGCACGGTCAACTATTCACAATAAGCATTTGTGTGTTTTTTACTCCAAATAGCCACACTGCATTCAAGCTAACTGTGTTAGTCGGGCTGGTCTATTTGAGTAATATAATTTTCAGGCAACGTTGATAGCATGGTGTTTCGTCAGGATTATTAACCTTCGAAAGGAACGGACGCCATGTCAAAAACGCCTTTTCAATCGCGGACCGAGCGGATTATTGCTACTGAACAGGTTAGGAGCAAAGCCGCATCTGCACCACACTCGGGAACGCTGAACACACTGCAGACCCAAGCCAACTGCGATGAAGATAACTACCAGGGTGAAGCATACCCATCGAGTTTCACCAAAGGGCTCCAGCACAATGACGATGGCATACTCGTTGGTAAATTTGAGACTTTTCGGGATGAGATAAACGGTCCACCACCCAAAAATTTCAGCGATTGCCGACCAAATGCCGTCAGCTACAAGACCAAACTGAAAAGTTCGGGCAAAGCGCCCGCATGGCGTGGATGGGAAAGCCCGAGGACGGGACACTATCACGATCTCGAGGGACCTGACGCCGATGCGGTCGGCATGGCCCCTGCCCCCGAACTGGGTACCACAGAGCTGTCTCTGGAAATGGCAGAAGTCTACGCCATGGCGTTGTTGCGGGACGTAAGATTCACCGATATAGAAAACGGTGTCGGTAAAGATAAAAAAACCGGTATAAGCACGCAGGACGTGTTGCAAAAGCTCACAGCATCCGGACTGTTCTCACTGCACGACCGACAACCGACCAATCGCCGACTCGCAGCGCGACTATTAGATCCGGATGACTACGATGTTGACGAGCCGATTTCGCAAAGCCTGCCTGGTATCTCAAAAACCACATTGTTCAGAGGGTCCGGTCCGGGTGCAAAAAAAGGTCATTTTGTTTCGCAGTTTATGCTTGCCGGCAATAAGGTTGAAGGCAATGAAGGTGTCCGGGCCGATCCGAGAGATGGCTATATCAAATATGGAAACCAGTTTATCGATCAGCGCGGACTTGTCTTTACGGAAAGCATTGACCACATGATCAACTGGCAGCACTGGCTCGACGTACAGAATGGTGCTGATCTTGGTAGCGCAAACCCCCTTAAAACTCAGCGTTTTATTTCCACTCCGAGGGATCTGGCAACCTATGTCCGCTTTGATGCATTGTACCAGGCGTATCTCAATGCCTGCCTGATTATGCTTGGGACACAGTTCAACTCATCAAATCAAAAAGGGTTTCAGGTACAGCCCGGTTTTCCGGAACAAGGTGGCTCTGCCAGAACCGGATTCGCTTCATTCGGCGGACCACACATACTATCGCTCGTGACGGAAGTTGCCACAAGGTGTCTGAAAGCGGCCAGAAGACAAAAGTTTAACTATCATCGACGCGGTCGCCCGGAGCGAATAGGCGGGCTGCTATCACTTGCCGCTGGAAACCCTGCAGCTCTCGGTACAAAAAGTAAAAATGCTCTGAGCGGAATGCTCAGTCATCTATCTGAAATTTTGCCATTGGTTGCACAGCACAACAAAAGCCGGATATCGACCGCGCCTGCAGAACTACTATTACACAAACAGGTTAACTGGTTAGCAGGCAAGTGCGATCACAATAACTTTTTATTACCAATGGCGTTTGCAGAAGGCTCACCCATGCATCCTGCCTACGCTGCCGGACATGCAACCGTAGCCGGCGGCTGTGTCACTATGTTGAAAGCTTTTTTTCGCACGCTCGATGACAACCACAAGCCGTTGTTATGGAGCACCACCGGCCTTGACGAATTTGTACCCGATGACTCACGTACAGAACTAACCGATTATCAGTCTACAGACCAGCCGACTATTGAGGGGGAACTCAACAAACTGGCAGCGAATATCTCCATCGGTCGTAACATGGCTGGGGTGCACTACTATAGTGATTACTATGATTCCCTGAGAATGGGTGAACGTATCGCTGTCGGAATTCTAATGGAACAACTTCTCACGTTTGAGAACCTTGCAGCCAGTTCACACCCTCCCGAGAAAGTTGAAATAGTTTTCCGTTCATTCGATGGAGACGTAATCACACTGTCATCACTGGACCCGTTTAATCCGGTAATAACGCAAAAAGGCAGACAGGTTAGGTACGTGGACTGGATTGGACGTCATGTCCCCCCCAACTTCGGCCGACCCACTACGACTGTACCTTTTACTTAAAGCAACACCGGAATCTGAGGCCCGAGGTTCTCCGGCTGAAAGCGACTTTGCGCTATCAATTCAGACAGACTGATGGTCAACCAAGACAAGGCTGAAAGTAACGAACGGTTAGCCAGCTAAACCACAACGGGAAACACTCAGCGTTCTAACAGCGTGTTGGCAGGTTTGAGCATTGTCGATCCAACGGGTAAAAGTGGCAGGATGCCAGCGTTAGCGCAGCAGTGCACGGATGCACGTCTGCGCGGCCCGTTGGAGCGGCAATACTCAAAATGGCGCACTACCTAAGAAGCAAGATCACCAACACAGCACGGTAAAACGTAAACCAACACCACCATCCACAAAGAGCGCCACCCGCAGGGCCAATCATTCGCGTAGAGCGTTTTGGCTACTTTTGCGCTTTTCAAAAGTGGCGCCCGCTGCAGGCGAAGTAAGAACGGCCCGCCGCAGGCGAATCGAATCCCCCTGAGCACAGAGAACAAAAAAGCAACCCACCGAGCAAGTAACACGCATCAGCGTTTTAGCAGCGTGTTGATCGGTTTTGAGTATTGTCGATCCAACGGGTAAAAGCGGCAGGATGCCAGCGTTAGCGCAGCAGTGCATGGATGCACGTCTGCGTGGACCGGTGGAGCGGCAATACTCAAAATGGCGCTTTACCTACGAAGCATGATCATCATGACTGCACGATAGACCTCAAAACAACACCAACCATCCGCACAGAGCGCCAC
>CALHCI010000011.1 GCA_937931165.1 uncultured Granulosicoccaceae bacterium | reverse complement strand
CGACGGATTGCAGATTCGCTGAGATCGACACCGATAACCTGATGCCCCTGCTGCTGCAGCCAGGCCAGGTCCGGGCTGCGACCACACAGCGGTACAAAAACCGTTGAGCCATCTGCCTGCCAGTGCTCGACCAGCGCGGTATTGGCCGTGTCCTGTTGCCAGCCGGGCTTGTCACTTTTTGCCCAGGCGTTATGCCAGAATTCGTGTTCCACTTTCACCTCGCAGGATTAAACATTTCGGCCACCACGCCGATAACCGCGTCTTAATTATGCCCGAGGCTCGCTACGCGTGCCGACTCGCAAAAAACACATCCTTTGCCTGCTGAATCACGCAAGGCAGGAGGATTTATTTACATTGTTTGCATCAATTTCGCACGACATCACCGCTACAATGTCTGAAAGGCACAGTTGCGGAGCGTGCACTGCGCGCAGATCGTAATAGTAATTAGCAACAAAGCATTATAAAAAGAGGCGGAAAATGTCTAAATCAATTCTGGTGACCGGTGGTGCCGGTTATATCGGCAGCCACACAGTGAAGCAGCTCGGTGAGCAAGGCGAAAAAATCGTTGTGCTCGACGACCTTTCAACCGGCTTTGAAGAAAGCGTATTATTCGGTGAACTGGTGGTTGGCAAAACCGGTGATCGCGAGCTGGTTGATCGCGTTATGAAAGAACACAACGTCGACACGGTAATGCACTTTGCCGCACATACAATTGTACCGGAGTCGGTAGAAAACCCGCTCAAGTACTATGACAACAATACCGCCAGCACACGCAACCTGCTTGAGTGCTGTCAGAACAATGGTGTCAGCAATTTTATCTTTTCATCTACCGCTGCGACCTATGGCATTGGTGACGGCAAACCGTGTTCTGAAGATTCACCGACCGCACCGATTAACCCGTACGGTATGTCAAAGCTCATGTCTGAATACATGCTGGAAGATCTCGGCAAGGCATGCGACATGAATCATGTCATTCTTCGCTACTTCAATGTCGCGGGTTGTGATCCGGAAGGTCAGATCGGTCAGTCAACTAAAAAGGCTACGCTGCTGATTAAAGTTGCCGCTGAGGTTGCCGTTGGCAAGCGCCCGGAGATCTATGTATTCGGTACCGATTACCCGACTGCAGATGGCACCGGTGTGCGTGACTACATTCATGTTGCAGACCTTGCCTCTGCACATATTTCAGCACTCGACTACTTGCGTAAGGGCGGTGAATCAACCCGGCTGAATTGTGGTTACGGCCATGGATACAGTGTTCGCGAAGTACTCGACACTGTGCAAAAAGTAATTAATGGCCCGATCAAAATTGTCGAAGAGCCACGACGTGCCGGTGATCCACCGGAACTGATCGCTAACGTCGACAAAATCCACAACACCTTGTCATGGACACCGAAGTTCGATGATCTCGATGTGATTGTGACAACCGCGATTGACTGGGAAAGAAAGATGCTGGCCAACAAAGCGGCCTAGCTTATTAGCCGGTTAAACTGAACCGCAAATACAAAAAAGGGTGCTTTATGCACCCTTTTTTATTACCTTTGAACAAACAATTCTATAGCGCCAGATCTAACAGCAGCTCATCCGAGGTTGATGATCGACGGGCGATGCTGTTTGAAATCATCTGATAGTGTGCCAGCTGATCTGCATCTGGTAGTTCCTGCACATCTTTTGAGTGCACTTTCAGCGCGACAATATCAGTCATAACACTGACTTCGATGGTGCTTTTATCACCCCGGACAAAGCCGGGTTCACCAAAACACTCACCCGGGCCAAGTACCGACCCAAGACCACTGCCATCACTGGTACTGGCGACACCTTCGAGTATGACGTAGAGGTGATTGTCTATGGTGTCTCTTGCGAGTGCCGTGGTACCGGCCTCAAAACGCTCCAGATGACACACTGAGGTAAAGCGGGCAATTTTTCTTGCACTGAAGCCCTGGAAGAATCTTAACTGGGGAATAAGTTCCATCCAGCTTTCGAGCTCTGGTGATAACAGATCCGGTGGAGACATTTTGTCTGCAACCTGTCGTAATGCTTCAGCCAGATCAGCACCACTGGAATAACGCTGACGCGGGTTCTTTGAAAGACATCGGGCAACGACCAGCTCGAGTTCTCTGGGGAGATCCGGTCTGACAGAACGCAGCGGCGGCGCTGCATCTTTAATCACTGCACGGAAAAGCTCTTTGACTTCTTGCGCTTTAAACAATTGCTGCCCCGTGAGCATTTCAAACATCACTGCACCAAGCGAGTAAATGTCACTACGCGGGCCAAGATCTTTACCAACCACCTGCTCCGGTGACATATAGTTTGGTGTTCCGAGTGCCTGACGGCCTTTGCTCTCTTCGGCTGACGTGCTGACCGCAATACCAAAGTCGAGCAGTCTGACGGAGCCATCAATGGCGACCATAATATTGGCAGGCTTAATATCGCGATGCACGATGCCCATCTTGTGTGAGAAGTCTATCGCGTCGGCCACTTCGGCAATAATATTGACCACCCGATAAGGAGGCAGTTGTGCCTGACCACGACCGTAGGTTTTAAGCGAAGTGCCCTCAACATATTCCATGGCAATGTAATTGAGAGGCCCGTCTACACCGGCCTCATACACCGTTACGATGTTAGGGTGGGTAAGCCGCCCGGCTGACAGTGTTTCCGTAATAAATGCCTTTTGAGCCGCCGGCGTTTTTCCGGACTGATCCAGCCCGCCAGCCTGCGATATCTTAAGAGCGACATCTCGCGAGAGAATCGCATCGTAGGCGCGATAGACAATCCCGCAGGTGCCACTACCAATCCGGTCAAGCAATTGATACTTGCCGACCTTGGCCGGAACCTCGAAATCCAGTTGTTGTGCTGCGGAGTTAATTTCTGTCCCCATCTCTTCTTCATCTGTTTGCAAAGAGAAAAACCGCGGTTGCGGCCATTTTTAATGACTCATCTGCCACAGCCTATGCGAGACCGGTGCAGTTATTCATTAAGCATAGTCAATAATTGACCGTGTATAGCCCCAAATGACCCATTTGACATACAAACCACGACATCTCCGGGTTGTAAAAGCGACTGCAGACGGGATAACAGGTCTGAAACAGACTTAAACACCCCGGCTGGCACATTCACTTCACGACACAACGGGTCAAGGTTTAGCTTGTCCGGTTGTGCATTGTGGAGAAATACGTGGTCGGCCTTTTCGAGCGCGACGCCGAGGGTATCAAGATGTGTGCCAGCCACCATGCTATTAGAACGGAAATCCACCAGAGCGATCAGCCTGCCCTCACCGCTGACCTGTGGCCTGAGCGCACTGAGCGTGGCACTGATTTCAGTCGGGTGATGGGCAAAATCGTCGTAAACGGCAACACCGGCAACTGTGCCAAGGTGTTCGAGGCGTCGTTTTACACCGGCAAACTCTTTAAGCGCACTAACAGAGACTGACACAGGCACACCGGCATGGCGGGCTGCCGCAATCGCTGCACAGGCATTGGAGACATTGTGATCACCACTCAATGCCGTCTGCTTCGTTAGTTCAAATATCTTCTGATCAGGAGTCGTAATACTCGAATCACGATACTCCCAGTGAGCTTCTGTATTGGACGAAGAGAACCTTTCGATTCCGCTCCAGCAGCCCATATCGAGCACATCAGGCAGGTTGATATCGTCGTCATTGACCACCAGCAACCCGCCACCCGGAACCGTGCGAATCATATGGTGAAACTGTTTTTTGATGGCAGCCAGATCTTCAAAAATATCGGCGTGATCAAACTCGAGATTATTAAGCACCGCCGTACGCGGATGATAGTGCACAAACTTGGAACGCTTATCGAAGAATGCAGTGTCGTATTCATCTGCCTCAACCACAAAGAAACTACCGCCACCGGCGCTTGCAGAATGACCGAAGTTAACGGGTACACCACCAATTAAAAACCCCGGTTGTAGTCCGGCGTACTCAAGAATCCACGCTACCATACTCGCCGTTGTGGTTTTACCGTGCGTGCCAGCCACTGCCACCACCCAGCGGCCGAACAAAAAATGTTCACTCAGCCACTGCGCACCCGAGGTGTATCGCAAACCTTGCTGCAACACGGCCTCAACTTCTTCGTTTCCACGTGACAGCGCATTGCCAATGACAACAATATCGGGCGCGGCTTTAAGATTGGCGGCGCTGTACCCTTCCATCAATTCAATACCGGCACTTCGCAGTTGTTCATCCATGGGCGGATAAACATTGGCATCGGAACCGGTGACCTGATGCCCCAGAGAACGCGCAAGCTGGGCAACGCCACCCATAAAGGTGCCGCATATACCAATGATATGAATATGCAGAGGGATTGTCCTGTTAGTAAACCCTCAGTGTATGCAGCCTTCGACGACCGGCAAATTACAAGTAGACGAGATAAAAAAAAGCGGCAACCGAAGTTGCCGCTTTGATACTACATGCTTAAAGCCAGGTGATTACTTTGCAGCGAGTTGCTCTGGAATTTTAAACGTCCAGACCGAGCCACCCTGATTCAGATAGCTGACCACTTTGGCCACTTCACCACCCCAAAGCGGTACTGCACCACCCCAACCGGTCACAATAGCAAGCCACTGCTCACCGTCTTGCTCCCAGGTAATTGGCGAGGACACAATGCCGGTACCTGTCTGGAACTTCCACAGTTCTTCACCGGTTTCAGCATCAAACGCTTTAAGGAAACCTTCAGGTGTACCGGTAAATACCAGGCCACCGGCAGTAGTCAGAACGCCGCCCCACAGAGGTGCTTTGTTTTTATACTCCCATTTGACTTCACCAGACGCCGGATCCATTGCTTTTAAAGAACCGATGTAATCATCGAAGATTGGCTTAATGGTAAAACCTGAACCCAGATACGCTGCACCTTTTTTGTAGGTGACCGGCTCATTCCAGATGTCCATGCCCCATTCATTAGACGGGATGTAAAACAGGCTGGTGTCTTGTGAGTAAGCCATTGGCATCCAGTTTTTGCCACCGAGAAAGCTCGGAATAGCAAAGACTGATTTACCTTTCTTGCCATCAGCAGATTCTGCCGGATCACCGGGACGATTTTCAGGATCGAGAATCGGGCGACCGTTTTCGTCGATGCCTTTAGCCCAGGAGATGTTTTTGACGAATGGCGCTGCAGATACGAAATCGCCATTGGTGCGATCGAGTACGTAGAAGAAGCCATTACGATCAGCGGTAGCACCTGCTTTGATGGTTTTGCCGTCTTTTTCCATATCAAAGACGACAAACTCGTTGACGCCGTCGTAGTCCCAGCCATCATGTGGTGTGGTCTGGAAACCCCACTCAATTTCGCCGTTTTCCGGGTTGATCGCAATTCGCGATGAAGTCCATTTGTTGTCACCTTTGCGCAGGTAGGAATTCCACGGTGCCGGGTTACCGGTGCCGAAATACGCGAGCTTGGTGTCAGGGTCGTAAGTGCCACCGAGCCACGTCGCGCCGCCACCATTTTTCCACATATCGCCCGGCCAGGTTTCGTTTTTGGTTCCGGTCATCGTGGATTCTTCGCCGTTAAGCGTACCCATATGGCCTTCAATTACCGGACGTGTCCAGACCAGCTCGCCGGTTTCGGGGTTGCGAGCATCTACCTGCCCGACAATACCGAATTCACCACCAGAGTTACCAGTCAGCAGTAGTGGACCATGTGCCTCGGTAGGTACAATGAGTGGCGCCGCGGTGTACGAGTACCCGGCTTCGAAGTCTGCAATTTTCTTACGCCAGACAACCTTTCCGGTCTTTGCGTCGAGTGCGACGATTTTGGCGTCAAGCGTGCCGAAGAAGACTTTGTCGCCAAGGATGGCAGCACCACGGTTGACTACGTCGCAGCAAGGCAGAATGCCTTCAGGCAGACGCGCATCGTATTGCCATAGCTCTTCACCGGTAGCGATATCCACAGCCCACATACGACTGTAGGAACCGGTGACATACATGACGCCATCTTTGATCAGTGGTTGAGATTCCTGCCCACGCTGTTTTTCACCTCCAAACGAGAATGACCAGACCGGAAACAGGTTTTTGATGTTTTCTTTGTTGATTGAAGCGAGCGGGCTGTAGCGCTGCCCTTTAGGCCCGAGACCGTAGGAAACGATATCGTCTGTGCTTGCCTGATCACCGACGATGTCTGCGATGCCTACCGCGTGACCGTCTGCGAGTGTGTTTGATGTGGCGCTCAGAGTCACGGCCAAGACCGCAGCAGCACCGAGCATTTTCTGGTTTATTTTCAAGAGATATCCCCCAGCGATAGATTGAATGAAAACTACGCCAAGTCAGTCTACCTAACCTTTATTCGGATTTCATTTTTTCTTTTATCGTTGTTTCATCGTAAGCGACAGATCAACTAACGCAGCCGCTGCCAACCCTCGGGGAGGTTATTTAGGTTCGATAATTGGCATCAGTTCATCTTCCATTTGCAGGTACAAATGGACAACGGATCTTTGGTATTCCTGGTCAACCACATCGAGTGACGCAAACCGCGCTGGAATCGCCGTGGACATTGCCTCGTTCATTGTGTAACCGCGTGAGGCCGCTTGTTTGATGGTGCTCGAAAGCCAGTCGAGATAATCCGATGTCTGCTGAAGTGACTCGTTGGATTTGTCGATCTTGCCGTGACCCGGCAGAAACAACTCGCGGTCCATTTGATCGAGCTGTGCCAAAGAGGTTTGCCACGCCTGTATGTCTGCATGCGGGGTAGTCGGGGCGCGATTTAAAAACGCCAGATCACCGGTGAAGACAACACCGGTTTCATCGTCTCGAATCACCAGATCCGCACTGGTGTGGCCGTTCAGATAAGACAGCGAAAAACGTCTGCCACCGATATCTTCAGATGCGGCTTCAAGTGCTTTGCCCGGTGCTACTGACGATGTGCCGCGCATCCAGTCACCAACCAGCCGGTACATGTTGTCGGTAAAGCCGTCGCCCTCGGCTGCAATGTTGTCTATGACACCCTGTGAGGTAGCCAGAACCGCACGATCAAACCCCTGATTACCGAGAAAATGGTCAGGATGATGATGGGTGTTGTATACCCGCAATACCGGCTTGCCTGGCAGTGTTTTTTCAATCAGTGCCGCAAGTGCTTCGCCATACCTTTTGGATGGACCGGTATCAATCACCACCACACCATCCGGCACTTCGACAAAGGCAACGTTAACGATATTGCCGCCATTCTCTAGCGTAAAGTATTCGGTTTTACCGTGTACGGCCCACGTACCACTGGCAATTTCAGTGGCCGCCAGATCATATGACAACCGGTTCGCGTGCACGTTGCCGCATACCGCACAGGTGCTGGCACCGGCAAAAAGCTTAAGCAATGTACGCCTTGAAACCGATGTCATTATGCGAAACCTGCAGTCGGGTTGTTTTATAAAATCAATGCCGATGAGTCAGTTACCGGCAGCCGTGTCGCTAGTTGTCGACTTCAGCCGGAACCGTTAGCGGGTATTCAAATTCATTGCCTTCGGTATCACGCGCATAAACCAGCAGTTCGGATTCGCCGTCTTCTACCAGTGGTTTTAATGTCAGCGTCGGGTTTTCACTGACCGGCTCAAACAACTCGACATCAGCCAGAGCTTCGCCAGTGGCAGATCGCACCTGCAGCTGGTTCATGTAAAACACAGGGATACCCGGTGCAAGACCCGTGTCCATCGGGTGGCGAAGCCGCATAGCCAGGCGCGCAGAATCTGCGGTTTCGCGTTTGGTAATGGCTCGGGCCTGACCCAGTGTTTTGTACCACTGACTGTTGCTGTGCGCATTGGCCGGTGCAGTACAACCGCCACCTGCCGCGTTGACGTTAACACCGTTGACGTGCCACACCCCGTCACTGGTCAACACACCGACTCTGATCGGAGTGGATTGTTCTACCTTAACGCGAAAGCCGATAAACGGCTGCGCCTTGAGCGGACGCACAGTCAGAATGTGTGGAATCGGGTTGAGATCGGCCAGCGCAATAATTTCGATAACATCGGAAAGTTCGGTAGCGTCAACCGTGACCGGCAGCTGCATTTGATCTTCAACTTCAATCGGGATATCGACAATCACACGCTGATCAATAACCACATGCTCACCGGGGAAGAAACGCTCGGCCATATTTTTCCACATCACCGAGTTGAGCGGATCTGCCGGAAGCTCGCGAGCACTGGCTGTCGACACCAGCCCCGTCGAGACATTGACAAGACACAGACCGGCAACCACCAGGCTGGTGCTGAGGAGTCTGACCATTGTATTTCCTCTCATTTTTCTACCCTTATGTGCTCAGTGCCGAGCTACTCCGGCGAGAAGTAACTGACCCCGTACCTGGCGGTTATTTCAGCAAGCTCACCGCTGGTCATTAATTGGGTGGCGACATCAGCCAATGCATAACCCAGATCACGGCTGTCGTGCTTTACCGCAAAGCCAACCGGCCAGCTGCGCCGCACAATCCCCGGCATAGGTGGCTGCGCAATATGCGAATCAATGTCGGGGGCCTGCGTGGCTATCCACTCGGCCTGCGCCAGTGATCCCATCGCTGCTGCAACCTCGCCACTACTGTACTGATCAACAACATCCGCAAAAGTTCTGCCACGACGAATACTACGCTGTAGTGCCCCGCGAAAAGCGTTTGACAGAAAAAAGTCCCCGGCGGTATCGAGTTCAACAGCGATAGGTTTGTTCATGAAACGGCCAAAATTCTCCACTACCGGCAGTTGCTTCTGATTAACAACCAACGCCATATGTTCGAGAAAGTAAGGCCCCATCAATACTGCAAACTCGTTGCGAGTATCGACTTCGCGATCATACGGCGCATGCATCATGACATCTGCAACACGACGGTGAATGAGATCACCCTTCCAGATATTGATACGCAGATCATCGTCAATGTTTTCATCAGCGCCGCGAACCAGAAATCGCAGCTCGACGCCCAGGTCTTCAGCAAATCTCTTCGCAACTTCTACGTCAATCCCCTTTAACTCACCGCTTTCGGTTTCCCATGAATAAGGTGCGTAGTCTTTGTATACAAAGATGGTGATGTAGCCGCTGTCGATGACATCATCGTACGGCCGTGCGTAACCGGTTGACGCAATAACAAGCAAGCCAAGTACGCCTGCGACACCATATTTTAAAAGGTTATTGAGCATGGCCCGATCTGACGGTTATCGTTGTAATGCACGCTGGCTATCTATTACGGTTTGGGTCGGCTTTCGATGTAAGAGCGAATTGCCCACATCGCTTCCTGACTCAGTAAATCCTGAAACGGTGGCATTTTGTACGCGCCATTCTGACTGTACCCCTTGCGCACCCGCTCCATATACCATTCATCGCCGAACATATCGTCTTCGAGCAACCTCAGATCCGGCGCTATGCCGCCGGAAATGGCTTCAAGGCCATGACAACGGGCGCAATTCTGGTTGTAGCCGGATGCACCGATTTCAATCGCGAGTTCATATTGCTCACCACCAGCCAGCCGGTAAGGGTTTTCTTCTAGAATCTCTTCGCCAGTCGGCTCAAGCCCTTCCACATCCACCGCCTGTGGCGTTACATCACCATGACCGTAGCCGGTAGTAAGCACCGCAAACTGCAACAGACCGACAGTGGCGGCAGCACCAACAACTGAAACGATATGTTTTTTTGCACGGAAAGACTTCATGAATAACCCCCGGTGGTTTGTGCTGAATTATCTGAGGCAATACTAACCGACTGAGCATTAACCAACAATGAATTACAGCAGGTTATGCGCCGAGACGTGCCTCAATATCGTGTTGTATTGCGTCGATTTCAGAGACTCCGCGCTGCGAGCGCGGGATTTCAATCGGGTAATCGAGTGCAATACGCGCGGGTGTACCGGCGTAAAACAGGATGCGATCAGACAGTTGAATCGCCTCTCTGAGGTTGTGGGTAACCAACAATGCCGTGCAGGTATGTGCAGACCACACCGACAGCAGCAGTTGCCGCAACCGCACAGCGGTTTCTTCGTCCAAAGAGACAAAAGGTTCATCGAGTATTAACAACTGCGGCTGAATTGAAAATGCACGCGCCAGACTCACTCGCCGCGCCAGACCGAGAGACAACTCTGCCGGAAAAAAAGATCGATGTGCGTTGATACCCAGGTCATTAAACAACACGTCAAGTGAGCGGTTTTTTTCTGCGTCAGGTAGTGCCAGTCGAACGTTTTGTTCTACCGTGCGCCATGGCAGCAGTCTTGGTTCCTGAAAGACTGCAGACATCGTGCAGCCGGACTGTTCCGCTGGAATGCCGTTTAACGTAATTGCCCCCTGGTATCTTTCTTCAAGACCAAGTATGCATCGCAGCGTAGTGGTTTTGCCGCAGCCCGAGGGCCCGAAGATTGAAGTAAATGAGTTTTCGGCACAGTTGAATTGCAGATGTTCAAGCGCCAATAATTCACCACCGTCAGTGCTTTGAAACTGCATACGTTCTATGCTGACATCAAGCATCTTTTATTCGCCAGCGTCGTGAACGCTTTTCCAGCGGCTGTAACAGCAACACCTCCACCAGTAACATCACCGCGACAAAAGTCAGCGTATAGGCAAGGATGGTGGAAACATCGAACAACTGAAAGTACAAATGAATCTGAAATCCCACGCCGTTTGATCGACCGAGCAGTTCTACCACCAGTACAATTTTCCAGATAAGAGAAATACCTGAACGCGTCGCCGCTGCAAAATACGGCTGTAACTGCGGCAGTACCACATGCCTGAACACACGGCTTTTGGAAAAACGGAATACCTTCGCCATTTCTGCATAGTCGGCGTCAAGCGCCCTGGCACCTTCACGCATCGTGACGATGACATTCGGAATCTTGTTTATCGCTACCGCACCAATAGCAGCCGCTTCATTAAGCCCAAACCAGATATAGCTCAGTACAATAATCACCAGTGCCGGTATGTTTAAGAAAAGAATAACCCATGGATCAAAGAAGTTATTGAGCTTGCTGTTACGACCCAGCGCTATTCCTATGGCCGAGCCAATTGACATTGCCAACACAAATGCCAGCACTACCCGCACGAGTGTGGCCGA
>CALHCI010000010.1 GCA_937931165.1 uncultured Granulosicoccaceae bacterium | reverse complement strand
CCCAAGCTTCGCGCGCGCCTTGATCCGGATGCTGCTGCCGAGCGGGTTTACAACTTCCTGCACACGCTCACCATTGAAGCGCAGCTGCTGGCTCGTGCCTGCGGTAAAACTTACATGCATTCGCTTGAGCCTGAAGATCTTGCAGCGCTCACCATGGAAGCATCCGCTCTGGCTCAGGTACCACTGGCCGGCTCACAACACACTGTCGGTCGCCCCGACATGACTCGCTACTAGGAGACCACAATGGCTGAAAACGATATTGATCATTTCATCAACACGGATGGTCTGGATTCAGAGCGTGAAAAGACTATTGGTCAGCACATTGGCTACCGATACGACGTAAATCTGGTCCCCGACTACGACCGCATCACGCCGTTTCTAACCAAGTATATGGAGGTCATGGGCTGGCAAGATCTCAACTGGCTGGAAGATGTGCACATGGGGTACGAAGAAAGCCGTGCTGCCGTGTTTGATCGCAACATCAATGGCTGGGTGACTGTTCCTGAAGAAATGGATTTGCCTGATAATCAGCAAGACCGCGACATGATCGCGCGGGAACTGTTGATTAAATTTCAAATGTCGCCTTCGCATCCGATGGTTGAGCTGAATAAGGCGTATGCCAAGTTCTAGGTAGCGTCTTTTTCTGCGGTAACGCAGAACTCATAGACCCTCCCCGGCGCTGAGACGCTGACCCTCCCGCAAGCCGGGAGGGTACCCGCGCTCGTCCGATAAACATGAATCTGAATAGTACCAACTGCTAACTCCCGGGCAATGAAGACCACCATAGCGTCGTGCAACAACACCCACCCGCCTATGCATATCGACAGCCTTTCTTTTATCGCTTCCCGAATCATGAAAAGATCAACCGAATGTCGCTCAGCAGGCACTTTCGTCTTGATAATTTTGGCTCACTAATAAATACTAAAGCGCGTCGTACCGGCACCTGAAAGTGCCATCAACCAAAGAACTCGCGTAACCACCGCCGTAGCGGTATAACGCAGCCATAGCATGCCACAAGGCAATGCGCTAACCAGGGGGAGTTAATGAACGAAGAAGCAGTGCAAGGCGCAATTGATGCTGCGCTTGCCGGCCACACCACGATAAATCTGGAGATTTATTATTGGTGGTGTACGGCCCTAATGATCGCCATCCATGCGGGCTTTCTGGCCTATGAGATGGGTGCTTCGAGAAGCAAAAACGCACTCGCTTCGGGTGTTAAGAACATTCTCGCTTTCGCCTTCATGATCCCGACCTTCTTTGCATTTGGCTGGTGGATCTACATGTCCGGTTACAGCTTTCCTTTCGCTGCTGATGGTTCAATTGACCTGCTTGGGTCGTGGGACACCACCGGTGATTACCCGCTGGCGGCTTTGCCGTGGTCTCAGAATATGGGGCCAAACCTGCAGGATCAGGCTTCTGGTGTGTTTTGGGCAGCGTTTACACTGTTCGCCTGTACCACGGCTTCAATCTACTCAGGTGCTGTGATAGAGCGCATTAAGCTCAGTGCGTTCATTATCACAGCTGTTCTTCTTGGTTCAGTTATCTGGATTCTCGGTGCAGCATGGGGCTGGAGCCCGGCAGGCTGGATGGTACTTAACTGGGGTTACCGTGACGTTGCCGCCGCCGGTGTAGTACACACAATCGCTGGTTTCTTTGCGCTTGGTATATTGATTCCGCTGGGTCCGCGCATTGGTAAATACAATGCTGATGGATCAGCCAACGATTTGCGCGGCCACAACATGCCGCTCACCGTGGTTGGCCTGATGATGATCATCATCGGTTTCTTTGGCTTTCTTGGCGGATGTCTGATTTACGATCCCGCGGGCAACTGGGTTAATATCTACGGTGTTCCATCTAACCTGTCTGCCTTTGTGTTTAACACGCTAATGGGCATGGCTGGTGGAATAATTGGCGCCTATTTCATGACTCGCGATCCCTTCTGGATGATGTCAGGCGCTCTGGGTGGCATATTCTCTGTTGCCGCTGGTATTGATCTGTTCTATCCGCCACTCGGATTTCTGGTTGGTTTTGCCGGTGGTTGCCTGATTCCAATCGCTGCCAAAATGATCGAAAAGATGGGTATCGATGACGCAGTAAGTGCTGTCGCCGTCCACGGTGTTTGTGGCGTCTGGGGTCTGCTGGCCGTTGGTATCTTCTGTGCCGGCTATCCCGGCGTTGGAGATATCCCTGCGATAAGCCTGGCGGGTCAGGCCAAAGGTGCGCTGGTGATGGCGTTACTGGGTTTTGTGCCGGCACTGATTATCGGTTATCTACTGCGTATCTTCGGATTGCTGCGGGTTCGCAACGAAGTGGAGCTACTGGGTCTTGACCCGGCTGAAATACCATCACAGGCCTACCCTGAGTTTGCGATCTGGGAAGAGGCGCCAGCCGGTATTGAAGGTCGTCCAGGAGGCCGGCCTGACTACGACCGTGAGCCGCCGCCACCTCGCCGTGAACCACCACCACCGCGCAGAGACGATGAATATCTGCGAGAGCGTCCGGAAGGTCTTGACCGGCCGGGCAACCGACCACCACCAACCAGGAGACAATAACAATGAATGCAAGTCCTGTTGAAACGTTTGACGGTGCCGCTGCGATATTTACCTTTGCTGCAAGCGAAGGCACGTTGAAAGGCATATTCTGGGCAATGTGTGCGGTACTTGTTGCCGTCGTTGTGTCGAGCATCATTCACGAGATCCGTGTCGGCGCTAAAGTAGCGCGGCGTCGCGATCCTCGTGGCTAAAAGTCGTTTGAGTTAACGTTAAGGCCCCGAATTATCGGGGCCTTTTTGTTTATGCGTTGGTATTTTGTTACTGCAACGTTTTAGAAACGGTTGGTCACCATCGGTATTGCGTGACCCGATCATCTGACAAGAATAATCTGACAAGAGTGTGTTATGGCAAAAGATCTCGATAAGTGGGCTAAAACCAAAAAGGTAAAGTACTTCCTGATCAGCTTTGTTGATCTCTTTGGTGTGTTGCGTGCCAAGCTGGTACCCGCGCGTGCCATTAAGGGAATGCAGGTCGAAGGTGCCGGGTTTGCCGGCTTTGCCTCACACCTCGACATGACGCCGGCACACCCTGATATGTTCGCCATACCTGATGCTGACAGCGCTATTCAACTGCCCTGGAAACCGGAAGTGGCGTGGGTAGCAGCAGACCTGTGGATGGATGGCAAAGAAGTAGAAGCATCTCCACGCGTTGCACTCAAGCGTCAATTAGCCAAAGCACAGAAACTTGGTTTTCGAATGAAAACCGGCGTCGAGTGTGAGTACTTTCTGATTAATCAGGGAGCCACAGCTATCTATGACAGCTCCGATACACAGGCAAAACCTTGCTACGATCAGCAGGCGCTGATGCGCCGTTACCCGGTTGTCAGTGAAATCTGTGATGCAATGATCGAGCTCGGCTGGGGGCCGTATCAGAACGATCATGAAGACGCAAACGGTCAGTTTGAAATGAACTGGGACTACGACGATGCACTAAAAACTGCAGACCGCCATGTGTTTTTTAAGTACATGGTTAAAACCATCGCCGAAAACCACGACATGCGTGCGACCTTCATGCCCAAGCCTTTTGCCAACCTCACCGGTAACGGATGTCATGCACACGTCTCGCTGTGGGATAAAACAGGAAAGAAAAACCTGTTTTTAAACAAAAAAGATGATCTGGGTTTGTCCAAAACAGCGTATCAATTCTTAGGCGGCATTATGGAGAGCGCCACCGCGCTGTGTGCGATATTTAATCCCACCGTTAACAGTTATAAAAGGATCGGGGCACCTGTTACCAGTTCGGGTGCAACATGGTCACCAAATTCAGTGACCTATTCGGGCAACAACCGCACTCATATGATTCGGGTGCCCGATGACGGCAGATTTGAACTCCGGTTAATGGATGGTGCCGCTAATCCGTATCTGATGCAGGCAGGGTTTCTTGCTGCAGGACTTGACGGTATAAATAACAAACGTGATCCGGGTGACCCGGTGCATCTGAATATGTATGAGGAAGGACACAAGGTCAAAGGGGCTAAAAAGTTACCGGCAACACTGCACGATGCGTTGCGATTACTTGAACGCAGCAAAGTACTGAAAGAAGGGCTTGGTGATGAACTTGTCAGTGCCTACATCAAACTTAAAATGCAGGAGTGGGGTGAATACACCGCGCACCTGAGTGACTGGGAAAGACAGAACACGCTGGACTGTTAGGCATGTCTGTTGGGCGCTGAATGCGCCTGTAAAAATTGTAGAGTGGTACGAGCCGGAGGCGCATCCACCAATATGGTGTGTGGTGGATGCACTTTGCGCTTATCCCAACCCTACGGTCTTTTTTAGATATTGAGGTTGAGCCTCTATAGCGACTGCCCCTCGGAGGAATGGTCGTCTGCAAAATCAATACGGGATAAACCGGCCAACTATGAACGAAACTGAAAAATCGCAAAGCCAGGTACTGGAAAACTATTTCCTTGGCTGGCAGTGCCGTATCAGGCAACAAGCAGTAAGAAACGATGAAGGCCGTCCCAGTGAAGGCATGATGGCAGATCTGTATGTGTCGATAAGTGAGCGTAACCTCGGACCGCTCGTAACAAACGTTGTACTCAAAGACTCTGCTGAAATTACCAGCGAGTTCCGGCATGTCGTCAGAAAAACACATGACCCGAAACTCCGACGTGAATCTGCATTAAAGATTCTCAGTTCTGCCTATTACCAATACCCTAAAAACTTTGCCGGTGCGTTAATCGCAACCTTTGCGGTTGAGTCAGAGCTTGCAGATCTGCTGGTTGCACAACAGGAATGTAAGCTCGTTTTCCATCAGTACAATCAAACATTCGAGTTACATTGTTCGGTAACAGAACTTAATGAAACCGACGACAACTTTCAGGCAACGTACTGGCACAACAGAATGTTTAACGCCACGTTACCTGCACGTGTGCGAATTATCGAGTTTGCGCCTGACTGGTCGAAATCAGTCGCAGACCCAGCCGTTAATGCGGCATAACCTGCGGCTAATCTCGTAATGCAGTTTTTTAAACCCGGCCAATATCAAAAAGGCGAGTACGAAAAACTTTGCAATGAATTTGTCTGGAGCATTCCCGAGCGCTACAACATGGGGGTTGCCGCCAGTCAAATTGCCAAAACAGACCCGCAACGCATCGCGCTGTACTACGAAAACGACACAGGGTCAGAGAAGCAGTTTACCTTTGGTCAGCTTGAAATGGACTCGAATCGCCTGGCTAATGCACTCAGTGCGATGGGGGTCGGTGCCGGCGACAGAGTGGGTATTGTGCTGCCGCAACGGTATGAGGCGGGCTTGTCTCACGTGGCCGCTTACAAGGCTGGTGCTATTGCACTGCCGTTGTCGGTGATGTTTGGTGAAGATGCCATCTTATACCGCCTTCAGGACAGCGGTGCGAAAGTAGTCATCGCAGATACTGAACGCTGCGAACTAATACAGGATCTTAAACCGCAGCTACCAAACCTTGAATTGGTGATTAATTGCGATGCTGATCTACAGGGCATCCTTAATAAGGCAACTGATCAATTTACGCCGGTAAATACACTGGCAGATGATCCGGCGTTTTTGATTTATACCTCGGGTACAACCGGCCCGCCAAAAGGCGCGCTGGGTGCGCACCGGTGCCTGCTCGGCAATCTGACCGGCTTTGAGCTATCGCAGAATTACTTTCCGAAAAACAATGATGTGTTCTGGACCCCCGCGGACTGGGCATGGACCGGCGGTTTACTCGATGCATTAATTCCGTCCTGGGTCTATGGCATGCCGGTGCTTGGCTATGAAACCAAAAAGTTTGATCCGGAGCGGGTGTGTCACCTGTTAGAAAAATACCGCGTTACCAACGGATTTGTGCCACCTACCGCGTTAAAAATGCTGCGCCAGTACGATTCCATTCACAAACACCAGTTTCGCTTCAGAGCGATGATGTCAGCCGGAGAAACGGTAGGTGCAGAGATTTATCACTGGGCAGA